>JADFJI010000389.1 GCA_022566235.1 Chloroflexota bacterium | reverse complement strand
GTGGAACCTCTTCGGCCCCGGCTGGCGGGCCAACGCCACCATCGGACGGACCCTGCGCCTGGTCCTGATGAACGTCTGCAACGAGATACCCGGGGTGACGGACAAGTCCAATTTCGGTCATCCCGGGCGCTACACCTTCTGCATCGCTGAGAACGAGGAATCCAGCCCCTGGGAGCCTTACCACGTAGAGAAGGGATTCCCCCTCGAATCCAGCACCGTGACCCTCTTCTCCGTGTGTCACCCCATCGAGGCTCCCAACTGGGTCGATGGACACCCCGAGGGAATCCTGGAAACCATCAGCCATATCATCGCCTCCTACATTCGCTGCCACGGCTACGTCATCGTCATCCTGGGTCCCGAGCATGCCGAAAAGATAGCTGTCGCCGGCTGGGACAAGACTAGGGTCAAGGAGCATATAGCGGAGCGGGTCGAGGCCCTTCGCCCCACCGTGGCCTTCGACCAGGAGAGGGTGGGCGCGGTAGGGGGCACCTGGTTCCCGGGCATGGACGATCCTGAAAAATCTATGGTCCTAACTACTCCCGAGAGGATAACCTTGCTGGTGGCCGGGGGTGAAGGGGGTGGACATTCCACTATCCTGCCAACGTGGAGCATGGGCCTCACGAACAAGTCCGTGATAAAGCCCATAGTCGAGAGCCTTTGACATAGTCCAAAACCGGAGGTTGAGCATGGTAGAAGCGGAGGCACCATCAGGCACGTTCGAGATACCCGATACTATCGAGGCGATAGAGTTCTACTACCAGCAGGGCCTCACCGACGGTCTGCCGGTGATTCCCCCAACGCCTCAGGCTGTGGAGCAGTTTCTGGAGGCCGCAGGCCTGGGGCCCAAGGATATACTGGGCACCCGGCCCAGCCGCAACTGGGTGGTCACCGCCAACAAGGTAGCGATAAACGCGGTGATGGCAGGTTGCCTGCCTGAATATGCGCCTGTGGTAGTGGCCTCGGTGCGGGCGCTGCTCCAGCCGGACTTCAACGCATCGGCCATAGCGGAAACGGCGGGAACCTCGGCTCCGCTGATAATGGTCAACGGGCCCATCCGGCAGAAGCTGGGCATCAACTCGGGGTGGAACCTCTTCGGCCCCGGGTGGCGGGCCAACGCCACCATCGGCCGGGCCCTGCGCCTGGTCCTGATGAACGTCTGCAAAGAGATACCGGGAGTGACGGACAAGTCCACCTTTGGACACCCGGGACGCTACACCTTCTGCATCGCCGAGAACGAGGAATCCAGCCCCTGGGAACCTTACCACGTAGAGAAGGGATACCCTTTGGAGTCCAGCGCAGTGGCCCTCTTCGCCACCTGTGACTTCATGCAGATATTCAACCAGGCGGACCCGGACCCCGAGGGGATTCTGAACACGCTGAGCCATACCCTGGCCGCCAATATTAGCTGCCACGGAGAGGTGATGATCATCATGAGCCCCGAGCACGCCCAGAACATAGGCCCGGCGGGGTGGTCCAAGGCCAACGTCAAGGAGTACCTGGCCCAGAGGATCGCCGAGCTGCGAGCCACCCTGGCCCCGGAGCAGGCCCGGAGCGGGGCCCTTGCCGGCACCTGGTACCCCGGCACCGAGGCCCCGGAAGAAAGCATCATCCCCACCAATCCAGAGGACATCATCTTGCTCGTGGCGGGGGGCGAGGGAGGGGGCCACTCCACTATCCTGTCTACCTGGGGCAAAGGTAGGACAAGTCAATCGGTCATACAGCCCATCACAGGCGCAAAGTAAGCATCCAGCACCAATGCTAGACATACGAGGCAGGCCATGACCGGGACCCAGCTTTCATCCTCTCAAATCCAGCTCCCAGACACCATAGAGGCCATCGAATACTTCTACAGCCAGGGCCTGACCGACGGCCTGCCTGTGATCCCGCCGACCCCAGAGAGGGTCGAGCAGTTCATCGAGGCCGCGGGCCAGGGGCCCAAGGATATACTGGGCACCCGGCCCAGCCGCAACTGGGTGGTCACCGCCGAAAAGGTGGCCATCAATGCCGTCATGGCGGGCTGTCTAACGGAGTATGCCCCGGTGGTTATGGCATCGGTCAAAGCCCTCCTCAGGCCCGAGTTCAATGCCCCGGCTATAACCGAAACTACTTCGGGGATGTCGACGCCCATGATCCTGGTCAACGGACCCATAGT
>JADFJI010000388.1 GCA_022566235.1 Chloroflexota bacterium | reverse complement strand
GGCCTGCTGGAGCGAGCAAGTATGGCCTTGCCACAGGTCCTGGAGATCCTGTCCCGGCGACAGCCGTCGGGCCGAGACGGGTATTAGGCTAGAGCGGGCTATGCCAAACGGGTTTCCAAACCTCTTCAGCCCAATCCGGGTGGGCAAATACACCCTGAAGAACCGTATAGTCAACGCTGGTCACGCCGCGCATTTCCAAGGTGAAGGTGGCCTGCCCAGCGAGCGATATACACACTACCTCCGTGAGCGGGCCAGGGGCGGTGTCGCCATGATCATTCTGGGCCACAGCGTTATCTATAACGACGGCGATGTGCCCCTCTCCATGGCCAACTACGACGACCGGATAATTCCGGCCTATCAGGAATTGGCCCGGGCTACCCACGAGTTCGAGGTGCCGATTCTGGCCCAGCTGGGACACCGGGGCAGAATGGTGGTGGATGCTGCCGGGGTCCTGGGCCGGCCACTGATGGCGCCCTCGGCCCTTCCCGCCCCGGACTTCGCCAGCCCACAGCTGATGCCCCATGCGATGGATACCCGTGAGGTGGAGGAGGTGGTCGGGCTCTTCGGCGCAGCGGCCCGCAGGGTCCGGGAGGGAGGGCTGGACGGAGTGGAGATAGCCACGGGGATGGGGTACCTGATCGCTCAGTTCATCCACCAGGGCACGAATCGCCGCACCGATAAATACGGTGGGAAGACCATACAGGAAAGGATGGTCTTCCTCTACGAGGTCATCGACGAGGTGCGGAATGAGCTGGGGCCCGATCTCATCCTCGGTCTCCGGCTTTACGACGACCTGGTGGACTACAGCCTGGGCCTCGACGACCTGAAGGTCATCGCTCCCCTGGTCGAGGCCACCGGCAAAATCGACTACCTGAACGTGTGGCAGGGCGCTATCCCGGACCCCAAGAGCTTCGCTGACCACTGGCCAGCCCATTACCGGGAGCCTGGGGAGTTCGCCTACAAGGCCGGTGAGATCAAGAAGCTGGTTAATCTGCCGGTAATAGGGGCCGGCAGGATCGACTCCCCAGCCCTGGCCGAACGCCTGCTGGAGGAGGGGGTGGTGGACCTGGTCGGCATGGTACGCGCCCTCATAGCCGACCCTTACCTGCCCATCAAAGCAAGGGAGGGGAGGGCGGAGGACATAAGGTATTGCATCGGCACCAATCAGAGCTGCGCCGGACACATCCTCATAGGCATGGGAGTCGGGTGCATCTACAATCCGGTGGTGGGCCGGGAGAAGGAGTGGAGCGAGTTGAGGCCCGCACACCAGAGGAAGAGGGTGGTGGTGGTAGGTGGAGGTCCGGCAGGGATGGAGGCGGCCCGGGTGGCGATGGAGCGGGGACACCAGGTGACCCTCTTTGAGAAAGGCCGGAGGCTCGGGGGCCAGGTGGGCCTGATAATCAAGACTCCCCAAAGGACGAGCTTCGAAGAAATAATCCTTTTCTTCGAGAGGCAGCTTTCCAAGCTGGGGGTAGATGTCAGGCTCGGGGAAGAGGCCACCCTGGAGATGGTCTTGCGGGAAGGGCCAGATGCCGTGGTAGTGGCTACCGGCTCTACGCCGTATCAGCCCGAGATACCGGGGGCGGAAGCCCGGCACGTGGTGAACACATGGGACGTGCTGTCAGGGAAGACGGAGGTAGGGGAGCGGGTTGTGGTCATCGACACCCAGGGCCGGCCCGAGGGCTGTACCGTCGCCGAATTTCTAGCCGAAATGGGCAGGCATGTGCAGATAGTGACGGGCCTCCAGTATGTGGGCCGAGAGATCACGCCTCCCCTCTGGCAGTTTCTATATGAGCGCCTGCTGAAGAAGGGTGTGGTCATGACCCCCTTCACCGGCGTGTTCGAGATATTGGAAGACTCCTTGTATGTGTACGATACCGTCACCTGGGAGCCGAGATACATCAGGGATATCGATACGGTAGTCCTTGCCGCAGGAGGGATGGCGGAGGACAGGCTCTATCAACAGCTCAAGGGCCAGGCCCCCGAGGTCAAGGCCATCGGGGACTGCCTCCAGCCCAGGGACATCGAGATGGCCGTGGTCGAAGGTCACAGGGTGGCCATCGAGCTGTAGCGAGTGCCCGCTCTAAAGCCTGCTCTGATGATGGGCCTTTGCATATATGTTATGTGTAATACTGTGCCATTCTTCGGTTGACTTCAG
>JADFJI010000387.1 GCA_022566235.1 Chloroflexota bacterium | reverse complement strand
GAAGGTGGTTAGCGATTGCAACATGGTCTTTGTGGCGGTGGGGATGGGTGGGGGCACGGGCACGGGGGCTGCACCGGTTGTCGCACGCCTGGCCAGGGACGCTGGGGCTCTCACCGTAGGAGTGGTTACCAAGCCATTCTCCTTCGAGGGCAGACCCCGGATGCAGATCGCTGAGGAGGGGATCCGCCTGCTGGAGGAGCATGTGGATACCCTGATCACCATTAGCAACGACCGGCTGCTGGAGCTGTGCGATATCGATGTCACCGTGATGGACGCCTTCCACATGGTCGACGACGTCCTGGCCCAGGGTATCCAGGCCATCTCCGACGTAGTGAACGTGCCGGGTGAGATCAACGTCGACTTCGCCGACGTCAGAAATATCATGTTGAACGGGGGCCATGCTCTGATGGCCATTGGCGTCGGCGAAGGTGAGGACCGAGTTGCCAATGCGACTAACGCCGCTCTTGCCAGCCCCCTTTTGGAATCCTCTATCCAAGGCGCCACTGGGATTCTGTTCAACATAAGCGGTGGACGAGACCTGACCCTGGCCGAGACCAACCGGGCGGCCGAACTCATCAACAGGGCCTCGAACCCCGACGCCATTGTCATCTTCGGAGTGGTCCACGACCCTGAGCTGGACGGACAGGTTCGCATCACCTTGATAGCTACGGGCCTGACGACCGACGAAGATGTGGAGGTCTTTGGGACGCAACAGAGGCTTAGGTTCCCGAGCCGGCAGCTATCCGCTGGAGGCGTAAGCGCCGCCGGTGGAAACCTAGGGGGACCGGCCGGGGGCACGGACGGCTATGGATGGTCTTCCCTCTTTAAGAGGCAAGCCGACCGGGTAGAGGAACAACCGTTCGGCTGACATTCACGGTGTTAACCTATCGCTAGATATGTGTCCGCGGATGACCCTGGGATCTCTGGGCTTCGAGGGATTCTCGGGACGCGAGCGGCCCGACAAGCCTGTCTAAAACCTGCCTGTTCCGGGTCCACTTAAGGCGGACCATTGCCATTTGCAAATCCGTGGGAAAATAGCGCCTAAACCTCTTGACACACCCTTTATATTGGGTTAATGTGTCGTGGCACCACAAGATATTGTGGTCTGAGTATCTCCCCAAAGGTCAATACTGTGAGATGTCCTTTCTGTGATTTTGAAGACTCGAAGGTCGTCGACTCCCGGAACGTGGATAACTTCATCCGGCGTCGGAGACAGTGTCTTCGATGCAACTTGAGATACACCACCCAGGAGCGGATCCAGGGGGCAGTCCTCGCCCTGATAAAGAGGGATGGTCGGCGTGAACAGTTCAATCGATCTAAGCTGGCCTCGGGCCTTCGTAAGGCCTGCGCGAAGCGTCCCCTGCCTATAGGCTCAATCGAAAAACTGGTGGATGACATAGAGGGGGAGCTTCAGAAGCTGGGCAAGGCCGAGGTCCCCTCGGGGATAATTGGCGAGATGGTCATGAGCCGTCTGCGAAAGCTGGATAGGGTGGCCTACATAAGATTCGCCAGTGTTTACAGGGACTTCGAAGACGTTGAAACCTTTAAGGAGGAGGTAGACTCTCTTCTTGAGGCGGGAAAGGTGGTAGAGAGCCCATCGGCTCAGATGCCGATGTTCATGGAGGAAGAAAAAACTGTCCCTCGGCGTAGGCGGGGCCGCGGGAAGCCCGGAATTGAATAAGGGGGTTTCCTATGGAAATAAGGTGGCGAGCGTCTTCGCCGGGTGTATATGTAGTAGTAAGCAGAAATGGTGTCAGGGTCGACCAGCCCAGGGAGTTCGAGTCGAAGGCCTCTGGACAACCGAATGAAATAAGCTCAGATAGTCGGGGCCAGAGGGCCGAGACCCGGGTCCTGGTAGTAACAGAGAAAAGCAGGCTGAAGTTGGAAAATGCGTTGGTAGATGGCCTGAATGCCATCCCTGGATCTAGCCTGTTATGACGGTAGCAAGGATTAGGCGATACGGGAACTCCTGACGATTCATGACCATCACGTGGTCGAGACTAGAAAGTATCCGGGTTCGATGGCTAAGCTTCAAACAAATACGACCAGTCATTTCGAGCGGGTTCGTGGCCTTGGGAAGGAGATCGCGGAGATGCGGGGCGCCAAGGTGCCTGCGGTCTCTGAGAACGCGATGGCCGTGCTCAAGCGCCGTTACCTGGTCAA
>JADFJI010000386.1 GCA_022566235.1 Chloroflexota bacterium | reverse complement strand
GTCGGAGATGACCTGGGGATAGACGTCCCAGGCTATCGGCGCACTGGCGTCAGACCAGTGGGGGCCCGAAACAGGGGGATCGCTCCTGTAGGTACTAACCCGCGTCCCTCTGGGCACGTGGGTCCGGCCATCGTTATTGCTGGCCGGGAAGAACAGCTCGCCCGGCACCGTCGTAGACATCGTAGGGTCCCCCGGATCGGTCTGCGGCAGCGCGGTATCCTCGGGCTGGGTGCCCAGGGCTGGAGCGACTACGGTGATGATGAAGAACATGGCCACGCCGGCTATGATGAACCATTGATATTTCTGCCAGAAGGTCTTGGTGGGGGGAGGGGTTCCTTCTCCTCTGCGTCTAGACAATGCTTCCTCGCGTTTCTTTCACGTACAATTGATGAAGAATTAGTATCCCATCATACGCTTTGGCCTGTCAACCTTAGATAGGCCTCAGCATAGCGCTCAGCGGTCTTCGCCACGATGTCGGAGGGAAGGGCCGGGGCGGGAGGTTCTTTGTTCCACCCTGAGGCCAGCAGCCAGTCCCTGACGAACTGTTTATCGAAGTTGGGTTGAGGCTGGCCCACCTGATATCTCTCCGCATCCCAGAAGCGGCTGGAGTCGGGGGTCAGCAGCTCGTCGATGAGAGTCACCTCTCCGTCTATGATGCCAAACTCCATCTTGGTATCGGCGATTATTATGCCCTTCTCAGCCGCCAGTCCTCTGGCGTATTCGTAGAGCTGTATGCTCTTCTCCCTGAGGTCCGCGGCCAGGTCGTCGCCCACCAGGGTCTGCATCTGCTGGAAGGTCATGTTCTCATCGTGGCCCGTATCGGCCTTAGTGGTAGGGGTGAAAAGGGGCTCGGAGAACTCCTGGCACTCCTTCAGGCCCGGGGTCATGGGCATATCGCCCACGGTACCCGATCTCTTGTACTCGGACCAGGCCGACCCGGTGATGTATCCCCGAACGATGCACTCCACGTCTATCCGCCGGGCCTTCCTTACCACCATGGCCCGCTGTGCGATGTCATCGCTGAGGCCCTTCACAGGCGGGCTATCGGCTATAGTCCCAAGGGCCGCTGTATCGCCGGCCATGGCTATGAAATGGTTAGGGACCAGGTGGACCGTCTTTTCGAACCAGAAGACGGACAGGAGCGACAGTATCCTACCCTTGCCGGGAATTCCATTGGGAAGGACCATATCGAAGGCCGATATCCGGTCGGTGGAGACCATCAGCAGCTTATCTCCCATGTCGTATGTGTCACGGACCTTACCCCTGTGCAGCAGGCCGGGAAGGTCCGTCTTCAGGATAGTGGTCATCTACTCGTTCCTCCATTCAATCCCAGGCGCTGGAAGATCTCCTCCACATGGCGCAGGTAGTAACCGATGTCGAAGAGTGCGTCCAGCTCGTCCGTGGGAATCTGTTTTGTCACTCCCGGGTCCCCTCTCAAAAGCTCCCTGAAATCCGACCCCTCGTGCCATGCCTTGAGGGCATGCTTCTGCACCATTTCGTACGCCTCGCTGCGGCCCAGGCCCTTCTCTATGAGGCTGGTGAGCACCCTCTGGGAGAACACCAGGCCACGGGTCATCTCCAGGTTTCTCATCATATTTTCCGGGTATACCGTCATGCCTTCGATCACACTGGTGAACAGGTCCAGGATGTAGTCCAGGGCCAGGCAGGAGTCGGGAAGGACTATCCGTTCCACCGATGAGTGGCTGATGTCCCTCTCGTTCCACAGGGTCACGTCCTCCAGGGCGGGTATCACGTGTCCCCGCAGCAGCCTGGCCAGGCCGCAGACCCGCTCGCAGGCCACGGGGTTCCGCTTGTGGGGCATGGCGGAGGAACCCGTCTGGCCCTCGCCAAAAGGCTCCTCCAGCTCCAGTATCTCGGTGCGCTGGAGGCTTCTGATCTCGGTCGCAAACTTCTCCAGCGAGGCGGCAATCAGGGCCAACGTAGTGACGAATTGAGCATGGATGTCTCGTTGGATTACCTGGTTTGAGACGGGTGCAGGTCTTAGCCCGAGCCTGGAGCAAACCCGCTCCTCGATCTTTGGCGATACCAGTGCATAGGTCCCTACGGCTCCCGATATCTTGCCCACCGATACGGCACACCTAGCGCTCTTCAGCCTTTCTACGTTGCGACGAATCTCGTCCACCCACAACGCTAGCTTCAGCCCAAAGGTGATCGGCT
>JADFJI010000037.1 GCA_022566235.1 Chloroflexota bacterium | reverse complement strand
GTCCCGAGTATCGGGACGAGTCGGGACACTCCCCTTTTCGACAAGCTTATTAATCGATCTCAAAATAAAAGAAGTTAGGCCGCCCCTTCAATAACGCCTTCCCTCAAGTCTCGGAGAACCGGGTACATCCTTCACCTCGTCCCTCTTCGCCGTCTCCCGAATGGGGCTTTAGACCCGCAGCTTGTACAGCTCTACCGCGTTCTCTCCCACTATCTTCCTCCGGTCCTCCTCCGACAGAGGGGAGAGATTCTCCATCAGCTCCCCCAGGGGGTCGGCGCTGCTATCGCTGTGGGGAAAGTCCCCGGCCCAAAGGAACCGGTCCGCCCCGATCACCTCGATGGCGTTAAGGGCCCCCTTCTCCTCCGGCTCCATGTCTATCCAGCACTGCCTCTTGAAGTACTCGGTAGGGGTCATCTTCATGTCCGTGGTAAAGCCGAACAGCTTGTAGTATTCGTCCATCCGCTCCAGCCAGTGGGCCAGCCACCCGCTCCCCGACTCCGTGACCACCAGCTTGAATCCTGGAAAGCGCTCGAATACGCCCCCCTGGAAGAAGGTGGTAAACCCCAGCTTCACATCCTCCGAAGCCCACATGTACACCCACCATGTGACGGTGTGGTCCGCCTGAGGGTAGAGCTCGTTGCCGAAGCACCGGGGATTCCCCGTAGCGTGGAGGGAGACGGGCATATCCAGCTCCTGGCAAACCGACCACAGGGGATCGAAGTACGGGTCTCCATAAGGGATGTCGTTGGTCGGGCGGCCGTAGACCATGATCCCCTTGCACCCCAGCCTGTGTGTCCTCCTCACCTCGTCCGCCGCGCCCTCTACGTCCCGCACCGGAATGTGGGCCACGCAGGCCAGGCGGGATGGATCGGTCCGGCAGAACTCGATTATCCAGTCGTTGTAGACCCGTGCGTAGGCCAGGGCCAGCTCGGCATCCGGGCACACCGTCTCCCAGGTCAGGCCCAGGGTCGGATAGAGGATCACCGTATCGATCCCCCTCTGGTCCAGCACCTTCAGGTGCTCGTGGGGGTCGTAGGAGCCGGGAGGCCGACCCTCCACGTAGCTGACCTGGCCCGGCGTCAGGTAGTCCTCCAGGGGCCTGGTGGGCATCCCGGCCCCCGCTCTCCCGAAGATTCCCCCATCCAGGAAATAGCCGCTGTGGTGGGCGTTGTCCACGCACATGTACTCCCACCCGTTGTCGTCCAGCTCGAACCTGAGGGCCCTGTCCCTGAACCGGGGCTCGATGTTCTTAATCCAGAGGTCAGGGGGCTCTAGGACGTGGCTATCGATGTCTACGACCTTCGTGGCATTCATGGCCTGCTCCAATTCTCACCGGCATCATCTGACAAAGACGTATCCCAACGGGGTATGAGGCAATATACATCCGGCCGCGGGGCGAATCAATTCGGCCCCCGGCTTCAAAAGACCGCGATGGGATTTATGGGCGACCCCGTGGCGTTGTGGAACCTCAGGGGCGCAATGACCATCATGAATTCCCACCGGCCCCTCTGCTCGCAGGCCTGGGCCAGCTCCTCCAGGTTGGTATTGTCGATGAGCCACAGGCCCAGGCCCGGGATGGCGATCTGGTGGATCGGCTCCTCCAGCCCTTCGTACCCGCAGGGGGACACCTCGTTGTTCTGATCGCCCGCCAGCATGGCTATATCCCGAGCCCTGAACCAGGGGATACAGGAGGCGTGGGGCCCGGGTCGAGGGGCCGAGGTGTCCACCACCTCCCCGCTGTAGTACCGGGCCAGGTGCCCCGTGCGTATGAGAAGCACGTCCCCCGCCTCCACCCTCACTCCCTGGGCCTTTTCGGCCTCCTCCAGGTCCTCGGGGAGTATCTGGTCGGGGGTGTCGATCCACCGGACACCCTTGAGCCTGGCGATATCCAGCAGCACCCCCCGGGTCACCACCCCCTGGGCCAGCAGCTCAATCGACTCTGCCTCCGCCCCCTGGCTGCTGTTCACCAGCTTCGATGAAAATCCGTTGTACATCCGGCCCCCGGTGAACACATGGCACAGGGCGTCCACATGGGTGATGCAGTTGCCGTGGTAGGCCATGCCGAGAAAATCCCCGGACCACTGAGCCTCCTCCCCGGCCTCCCCCGTAGCCGTCATGTAGTGCATCACCCTGGACAACCTCTCGCCCGGCATATCGGTGGTTATGGTCCAGGCGCAGGACACCGATGTCCCGTCCTCCACCAGCCCCGCAGCCTGACGGCCCTTCTCCTTAGTGACCAGGTTGAGGGTGCCTAGCTGGTCCTCGGGTCCCCACCGGCCCCAGTTGGAGCAGGTCTTGGCATATTCCAGCACCTCTTCCTCGGTTGGCGTAGTCCTTCTGGTCATCTCTATCTCCTGGAGGGTAAAGGGCATTCGGTCCCTCGACCCATCTTATGCTCCTCACATCGGCTGTCAAGAAGGGCATGCGCAGCCCTTCCCGATAGTGTGATACATTGGAGCTATGGAAAAGCCTGCTACCAAGAAAGGCGGACGCCGTATGGACGTCCACCTCCAGCAAATGGCCCGATTCGTGGGCTTCACCGAAGAGGACGTCGAGCTGGTCCGGCGTACCGGTCCAGTGATCCTGGCCCACGCCGACGAGATCACCAAGGCCGTCTACGACCATCTCCTGGAGCAGCCCGGGACCTCCCCCTTCTTCCGCCTTCCCGACGGCTCCCCGGACGAGGCCCGCATCGCCAACAGAAGGAAGGGCCTGGCCCGCTGGCTGACCCGCACCGCCGAGGCCAAACTGGACTACTCTTTCGCCTGGCACATGGTGGCAATGGGCATATCTCACAGCCATCGAATCCAGAAGCCCGGGAGCAGGGTGCCGGGGCCCTTCATGGTGGGCACCATGAGCTTCACCCAGACCGCGGTAGGCCAGATACTGCTCCAGGACCTGGACGACACGGAACTGGCGGCCCGGGCCAGTGTGGCCTGGAACAAGCTCCTCATGCTGGAGCTTGACCTGCTTCTCACCGGCTACTACTCCATCTCCCCACCTCCCGAAGACCACTGAGAGCCTGCCCGGTCAAAGTACAATTTGTACATATAGGGCGGGTGGGAATAATAAATTGCCCAAATTCAAAACAGGTCAAAAGGTAAAGGTCACTCTCTACCCCGTGGACTCATCCCTGGTGGGCCAATTGGGTACCATCGAAGGCGTGCGGGGCATATATGGAAGCCGTGGGGCCGAGGGCAGCATCGGGACCATGCTGGCCACCCCAGGAGAGATGCTCTATATAGTCGGCCTCCAGGACCCGCCCCCGAGGAAGCCGAAGCGGATATCGGTCAGGGAGTCGGGCCTGCAACCCCTTTGATGCCGCGGCGCACGACCGGCTCCAAGGCAACTGTCTCATCTCACTCCACCACCCTAGATTCTTCGTCCCGATAAAATCGGGACTCAGAATGACAGACTAACTGTTCTAGAATGACTTGTCCTGATACTCGGGACTCGTAGCTTGGGCCCAGCAGACTAGCGCCAAAGGTTAGTAAACTTGCGCATCGGGTTAGCTGGGGAGAAGGGCCCCCACGAAATCCCGGCGCCCGAGGGCGAAGCTTTCGGCGTCCGTCTCCCTCCGGCCCTCCAGCTGGACCCGGCAGAGCCCCAGGAGTCCCTCCCCGGTACCCACCGCCAGGACCGTACCCCCGTTCCGATTCTTCCATTGGACCACCTCTCCAGGCCGCGCCTCGGGGCCCTCCGAGATGGGCTCGGACTTCAGCACCTTGAGCCGCTTGCCGCGCCAGAAGGTGCCGGCCCCGGGCCAGGGGTGAAAGGCCCGCACCTGCCTCCATATCTGGAGGGCGGGCAGCTGCCAGTCGATCTCGGCATCGCCCTTGGAAATCATCCGGCTGTAGGTGGCCAGGGCCTCGTCCTGGAGCTCGGGCTGCACCCTGCCGTCGAGCCAGGGGCCCAGGGTCTCCATAAGCAGGCCTGCACCTATCAGGGCCAGCTCGTCGGTCAGGGAGCCGGTGGTGTCCTCGGGTCCGATCCTCAGGCTCCGGCTGCTCAGGACCGGCCCCGAATCGACCCGGGGTCGGACCAGCATGATGGCCACCCCCGTAACATCGTCTCCCTCTAGGAGAGCGTTGGCGATGGGCGAAGGCCCCCTGTGTCGGGGCAGAAGCGACGGGTGAATGTTCAACGCTCCGAAGGTTGGGATAGCAAGGACGGTCCGGGGCAGGATAAGGCCGTAGGCCGCCACCACTATTACATCGGGGCGCAGGGCCGCCAACTGGTCTTGGACCACCTGAGGCCTGAGGGACTCGGGCTGATACACCGGGATATCACGGCTAATAGCAAACTCTTTGACCGGAGAGGCCACCAGTTTCCGACCCCTCCCCGAGGGCCTGTCCGGCTGGGTGTAGACTGCTGCTACACGGAACTGGCTGGAGGCCAGGGCCTCAAGGGTAGGCACTGCAAAGGCCGGGGTGCCCATGAATACTATGCGCCTGTTCATCCCCTTCTCCAAAGGCTCGAGTTCCTCCTTCCGTTCGGACTGCCCAAGAGCATTATATGTTTGCGGGCAGAAGCTGGCAAAGAAAAAAGGCCCGGGGTGCTACCACCTATTCACGACCCTGTGAAAACCCCTCAAAAATTGAATCGCTCAGCTATTGACACGCCAAATAGGGACGGATGTTATGCTCTATTTACATCGCCGGAGACTTCCCCCGAGGGTCTGAAAGAGCGCTGGTTTGGCGGAATGGCGTTCTACCGTTGCGGAGGAAAGTGGCCCAGGGGAACGGTCTAGGGTTATCCACCTCCGGTTGATTTTCGAAATCCGCACGGCGGAAGTCCAAATATACGCGCGCCTTTTAAGGGGGGATATTTGTGCCTCGCGCTAGCCTGATTCCTACATTGGTCCAATGGTGGTGGCATGGAGAATCGTAGGGCGGATGAGGTCTGGAAAGCCGCCCTGGGGGAGCTGGAGCTTCAGGTCACCAAGCCCTACTACGAGACCTACCTGAGGGATACTACAGGCCTGAAGTTAGACGGTAAGCAATTCACCATCGGCGTGCCTAACGCCTTTGGGGTGGAGTGGCTCCGCCTTCGCATGCGCTCCCGTATCGAGGAGGTGCTGTCAGGTCTGATCAGGTCTGCCATCACGGCCCATTTTACCGTGCGCCAGGATGACCAGGGAACCACCTTGGTGCCGTCCAGAGGAGTTCCAGAATACGATGTGGCTGAACCCGACCCTGACGAATCTCCAGGCCAGGATATTCAGGCGCCCTGTCTGAACGGGAAATACACCTTTGGCAACCTGGTGGTAGGCCAGTTCAACCAGATGGCCCATGCAGCGGCCCGCTCTGTTGCCGAGAACCCTGGCCAGCGCTACAATCCTCTGTTCTTATACAGCGGGTTCGGCCTGGGGAAGACCCATCTCCTCCAAGCCATCGGGCATATGGCCCTGGCGGCCAGGTGCGAGGTGCTGTATGTGAGCGCCGAGCAGTTCACCAACGACCTTGTCGAGGCGGGGCGGGACAGGAGCTATCAACAGTTTCGGGAGAAATACCGGAGTGTAGACCTGCTCCTGGTGGACGACATCCAGTTCATAAGCGGCAAACAGCAGACCCAGGAGGGTTTCTACCACACCTTTAACTATCTGCACAACGCAAACAAGCAGATAGTCATGGCCGGGGACTGCCACCCCAGCCAGCTTCCCGTCATGGACCCCCGGCTGGTCTCCCGTTTTGAAGGAGGATTGATGGCCGACATATCCCCGCCTTGCCTGGAAAACCGGGTCGAGATCCTTCGAGCGAAGGCGGCCCAGCAGGAGGCCCATGTACCCGAGGATGTGCTGGAACTGATCGCCCGGCAGACAAGCGGCAGCATTCGCAAGCTAGAGGGCGCCATAAACAGGGTGATAGTCTTCGCCATCGCCGCCGGTGTCGATCTGACCCTGGCCATCGCCGCCGAGGCCCTGGCCACCGCTCCATCGGATACCAACAGAAACCTCACCTCGGACACCATCATCGAACGCACAGCCACCTACTTTGACCTGTCTTCCGTTGATCTCAAGGGGAAGGGGCGTCAGAAGAAGTTGGTCATGGCCCGGGACATAACCATCTTCCTACTTCGAGAAGAGCTCAGGCTATCCCCCATGAGGATCGGGGCTTTGCTCGGCGACCGCACCCCCACAGGCGTGGCGATATCCTGCCGAAAGGTAGCAGGCAGACTTACTACCAACGAAGTGCTAAGAAGCGACCTCTCCCTTATCCGAGACTCTATCTACAGCCGCGCCTCTGCAATCTGATCCTCACAGCCCGGCCCTCCTCCTAGCTTTTCGCACATCCGGAGTGCTCTTTATCTGGTTTGCTCTTCCCTACAGTAGACAAATCACTATTTTGTTCCCATCAACTGTAGGTTTATTACTAGGATATGCCACTTTTGACATCTGACCCTCTAGTTCTGTTAAATAACCTTTGATGGTTATTTCCTATGCCCCTGTTGCTAGCTGCACGAGAACAGCTATCCTATCAGTCTGATGAGACCTTCCCGGAAAGGACCCGGCATTAAATGACAGCCTAGCCTCAAATGCGAGGCCGAAGGCCATATAATAGGCTCAAAGACTCGATAAAACAGGACTTTGCGGCCTATGGCAGACCCTACTCCCAAGCACACTCAATCCGATATAAATACTCGATCAGGGACATGAATGCGCTCATCTAATTAGGAAACAAACTTTAACCAGATCGCTAACCAACATTTCTCTTATTATTATGATTACCTATAAGAAGTTATATAGATTACAAATAGCTCAAGAGATATAAACAAGTAAAGTGATTGATTACTTAAAAATCAAGGTTCATGCGGGTAACGGGGGTGATGGGGTGGTTAGCTTCCGGAGGGAGAAATATGTGCCTTTCGGAGGCCCTGACGGAGGATTTGGGGGTAAGGGAGGGCCCGTTGTGATCGTTGCTGACGATGGGGTTCATGATCTTGGCCATCTGGTTGGAGTAGCCGAGTTCAGAGCAGAGGCCGGTGCTAGAGGTGGAGGTGGCAACAGGAGGGGTGGAGATGGGGAGTCGCGTGTGATCAGGGTACCGTCCGGTACGGAGGTGGAGGCAACAGGCCGGGGAGATCTGAGAAAGGCTGATTTGCTGGAGGAGGGCAGTAGCATTGTCGTGGCCCAGGGTGGGGAGGGGGGCCTGGGGAACAAGGCCTTTGCCACGTCGTCTATGAAGGTTCCGAGGATGGCTGAGGCTGGAACCGAGGGTGAGAGGGTGGAGGTGAAACTAGACTATAAGGTTGTCGCTGACATAGCTCTGCTGGGCCCGGCTAACGTAGGCAAGAGTCGGCTGCTGAATGCCATCTGCGGGACAAAGGCTGCTGTCGCGGATTATCCCCTTACAACACTGGAGCCTATACTGGGTATTACGGAGCATGAATGGGTCCAGTATGCGATAGTGGAGGTGCCAGCCCTGTGGATGGTGAGGTTGGCGAAGGGAGAGTCGCTGGCAAGAGGCCCTCTTAAACACGCCGAGAGGGTAAGGGTGATTGCTATTCTCCTGGACGCCGTATCCGATACCCTGGTGGAAGACTACCATACGGTAGTTGAGGGGCTTCAACGATACGGTAAAGGGTTGGCGGAGAAGCCCAGGATGGTCCTAGTGAATAAGGTAGACCTGCTGGAAACATCGTCGGAGGCCCACAGAAAAGTAATGGAGTTTAGGCCCGGTGGCGTCGAGACACATCTTGTGTCCGCAGCCCAGGGCCTGGGGGTGGAGGATGCGGTAGCAGCCATGGTCCGCCTGGCTAAGGCCCAACCTTACGAGAGAAGCCAACAGGTCGACTCTGAGGTAGCTGTCCTCAGGCCTACGACCAGGAGGAATTGGGTCAGGGTGGATAGGGATGAAGGCAATTTCGTTGTTAGATCTGAGCGTGTGGAGAGGATGGTGGCCGGCACCGATCTCAATGATTGGGAAGCCAGGACACAGCTGATGGCTTACATGGAGAGGATGGGAGTGCATAAGGCCCTGGAAAAAGCGGGTGTGAAGATTGGGGACACGGTCCGAATAGGAAACACAGAACTGGAATGGAGTTGAGATGAGGATAGGGGTGCTGGGTGGGACCTTCGACCCAGTGCACCTGGGCCATCTGATAATTGCGGAGGAGGCCAGGACCAGGCTCTCACTAGAGAAGGTGCTGTTCGTGCCCGCCGGGAGGCCCTGGTTCAAGGACGGCAACGATGTCACAGGTACGGCCGACCGTCTGGAGATGCTTCGACTAGCCCTGGAAGGCAACCCGCACTTTTGCATCGATACCCAGGAGCTGGAGAGGCCCGGCGCCACCTACACTGTGGACACGATAGCTCAACTCAGGGGTCAGATGGGCCCAGACGCGGAGATCTTCTTCATCATTGGCCTGGACGCCCTAGCGGAGCTGGCCCGGTGGAAGGACCCGGAGCGGCTGGCCAGCATGTGCTTCTTCGCCGCGATGAGGCGACCCGAATTCACCGAGCTGGATGTGGTGAGCCTGGTTAAGACCGTTCCCGGGGTATCGGGGAGAGTCCATCTGCTGGAGAATATCCAGGTGGACATCAGCTCCTCGGATATAAGGTGTCGGATTCAGGAGGGTCTCCCAATACGCTATCTGGTGCCCCGGAAGGTGGATGAGTACATCAGGGAAAAAGGACTCTATCTAAAACAGTCGAGGTAAGACTTATGCCAAAGGCGATCGTCGTCTACACGACCCCCACTTGAAAGGTATGCAGTGCAGCCAGGAGTTACCTGGCCGACACAAGGTTGCCTTTCACCGAGGTCGACGTTTCACGGGACGGAAAGGCCAGGTATCGGATCAAAAAGCTGACGGGCCGCACCCGGACCCCCGTGTTCATTATCGGCGGGTACGTAGTGTCCGATTTCAACCGGCACAGGCTAGACAAGCTCCTGGAGGTTGAAGAGAGACGGTAGGGACCGTTTAAGAATCGGGGTTCGACCATCCCCCTCACGCCCAAGCTAAAAGGCCTCGATGACAGGGCAACCGGAATGGGGCCGGAGCGAGGTGGATGGAGGGGCGGGCTATATGTCCAGGTTCCGAACGCTCTTGGCGTGGGCCTGAATAAACCGCTTTCTGGGAGGGACCTCGTCTCCCATGAGGGTGCGGAAGATCAGGTCAGCCTTATCGGCGTCCTCGATGCCGACCCGCAGGATGGTACGGGTCTCGGGGTTCATGGTGCTGTCCCATAGCTGGTCAGGGTTCATCTCCCCCAGGCCCTTGTAACGCTGAATGGTGATGCCCCTGGTATCGCTGTGACGGTCCACCAGAGAGGCCAGACGGCTCCAGGGGACCCCGGCCTCCACTTCCTTGTCGTTCTTGGTCACCAGGAATTCGCCTTCGGTTATGATCTCCCGCACAGATGGGTAGAGCGCCAGGCAGGCCCGCATGGGCGGGGTCTCCAGGAGTTGGGGTGTAATGACCGCCATGGTTTCGCCGTTCAGACTTACATCCAGCTGCTCGCTGGCCTTTCCATTGGCAGACACCGTCACCTTGAAGCCCTTCTCCTCGAACAGTTTCCTGGTCCTGTCCAGGCTGTCGCGGCCATTTTCGCCGGAGCCATCGGAGGCCATTCCTTCCATTAGTACGGACGCCATGTTGTCTGGTAGTCCGACGTCGCTCCACGAGCCCTTGAACTGCTTTAATGGGTTCAGCATCTTGGCGATCGCCGAGCCGGTGAAAGACTTGGACCCGTCTCCGGATGTCAACTTGATGCTGCCGTAGACCCTGCGGGCGAACCAGGCGTCCTTTTCGGCGTCGGAGAACTTCCACTCTGATTTTTTGCCCTTGGAAACCCGGTAGAGGGGAGGCTGAGCGATATACAGGTATCCCTGCTTGATCAGGTCCATCATGTTGCGGAAGAAGAAGGTGAGGAGGAGGGTCCGGATGTGGGAGCCGTCCACGTCGGCGTCGGTCATGATTATGACCCTGTGATACCGGACCTTGGAGGCATCGAAGGTATCGCCGATGCCCGTGCCCAGCGCGGTAATGAGGGCACGGATCTCCTCGTGGGCCAGCATCTTGTCTTCCCGGGCCTTCTCGACGTTGAGGATCTTACCTTTGAGGGGCAAGATAGCCTGGAAACGCCGGTCCCGGCCCATCTTGGCCGAGCCTCCCGCCGATTCACCCTCGACGAGATAGACCTCGCTGAGGCTCGGGTCCTTCTCCGTGCAATCGGCCAGCTTTCCAGGCAGGCTGCCGCCGTCGAAAGCCCCCTTGCGGAGGACCATATCCCTGGCCTTGCGGGCAGCCTCACGGGCCCTGGCAGAGGTAAGGCACTTCTCAATGATCCTTCTGGCATCCTGGGGATGCTCATCCAGGAACATCGCCAGGCCCTCGGACATGGCGGACTCCACCTGACCCTTCACCTCGGCGTTGCCCAGTTTGGACTTGGTCTGGCCCTCGAACTGGGGGTCTGTCATCTTCACGCTGATCACGGCGCTCAGGCCCTCTCGCACATCCTCGCCGGTGAGGTTGGTCTGATCGGACTTGAGGAGGTTTCCCTTGCGGGCGTAGTCGTTGAGGACCCGGGTCAGGGCTGATCGAAAGCCGGAGACGTGGGATCCGCCTTCGGCGGTATTGATGCAGTTGGCGAAGGAGAGGTTGGACTCCGAGAAGCCATCGTTGTACTGCATGGCTATTTCGACCATGGTGCTGTTTACCAGCTTGGAGATGTATATGGGCTGTGGGTGGATTACGCCCCGGTTCCTGTTCATGTGGCGAACGAAGCTGGCGATGCCGCCTTCGAAGAAGAAGGTGAGCTCGTTATCGGGGCCGGTCCTGCGCTCGTCCAGGAAATGGATCTCCAGGGCCTTGTTCAGGTAAGCCGTCTCCCGGAAGTGGTCGGCCAGGGTATCGAAGTCGTAGTCCAGGTCGTTGAAGATATCCTCGTCGGGGTGGAAGGTGATC
>JADFJI010000036.1 GCA_022566235.1 Chloroflexota bacterium | reverse complement strand
ATGCTCATGTACCACAGCTCTTTGTGCCGGACCGCGGACCGCAGAAGGCTGGCCCCAGGCAGTTTATTCGATACATAGAGGTCTCCGGCGGCCCTCCTCTCCCTCCCGGCTATGGCCCATGCCACCGCGATCACGGAAAATGCTATTCCATAGATCATCAGGGTGACCCTCCAGCTGTTGTCCAGCCACAGGAGCAGGTAGGGCGTCAGAAGGAAGATTATCACCGCCGACAGGCCATACGTGGAGTTGACCAGGCCGTTGACCATTACGACTTCTCGTCTAGGAAACCACTGCGCTGTTAGGATGGCCCGGGGCGGCTGGCGGGCCACCATCACTACACCGAAGGCCAGCCTTCCCAACAGCAACACCCCGAATACCGGGGCCCAGCTCTGGAGGAACACACAGATCGAACCCAGGGACATGGCCACGAGAAGAACCCTCTTGGCGCTGAACCTGGAAAGCCACAAACCGGCGGGCAGGGACAGGAAGATGCTTCCCAAAAACATGGAGGAGCCCAGCCACCCTTGCTCCGATGGGGACAGGCCCAGGTCCTCGGTTATGCTGGGCAGCAATATGCCCAGGGAGAGCACTATCATGGAGTTGAGGACGTTGGACAGGCCTAGAAAGCCAAGGATTAGAAACCTGTACGAAGGGTAGGATATCGACCCTGCTTGCTCCACGTCCTTTTCCTTGGTCATTGTTTAGAGATGATAAAGGGTGTTCCGTAAGGTCCGGCCCGGGGACGAATACCCGACACCCGTGCCCCGAAATATACGATGTTGTCATCTCTTTCGCAAACTTGACGGGGCCATCCTGTCGCTAGCGTTGAAGATAGGAGTTCAAGGGCAACAGGCGTTTGCTACTCCGAAGAAGCTGCCAGCGCCAGGAAACACCTAGTACTTAGTAGCCAAAATCAGCGTAACGTTCGATCGAGTGTCGTCGGAAGCCCGTCCTTCCCCCAGAAAACATTAGAGAGTAGGTGGGTGTGAAGATAGCATCCGACATTGGATGAATTCAACAAAGCCCGTCGGTTTCAACATTTTCCTGAGAGGGATTCCAAAGTCCCGACGGGTCGGGACTTTGGCGGGGGGTATGGGGGTACTCCCCCAAAATCCTCTTTCCCCCTTCCAGAAAAGGAAGGGGGATACAGGGGGATGGTTCGGTGGATGGCAGATCGCGGGTGCGTCCCCAATACGGAGGGGACATTATGACGCCGTTTCCCGCAGTCAGGTACTAATCGCCGCCAGGGACAGGTGGGCTCTTAGGCCTCGGCGACGCCGGTGAGAAGGACGTAGACCCGTCACCAAGGCCAAGGGCCTTCAACCTCGCCTCAGAGGGGAGTAGCGCCGCGCCCAGGGAGAGAAGCAGACCGAATAGGCTGGCTGCTATCAGGGTGAATTGCAGGTCGTCGGTGGCCTCCTGGAGCATTCCCACAAAGACGGGCCCAACGGCGCCACCGGCCCACACCGCCATCTCCAGAAAGCCGATAGCCACCGCCACTTCCCTGGGCTTGATCCCCGGAAGCTTGAAGGGCACGGTCATCACAATGGGGAAGAAAGACCATCCGATGCCATTTATGAAGGACATAGCGAACTGCAGGGGCAGTGACCCCGTAAGGGACATGCCTATGGAGGTGATCGTGATCAAGATGCCACACACAAGCATCCAGGCCCTGCCGATGTCTCTTCTCGTCATCAGATAGGAGACTATTAACGCGAACACAGACGATACGATTCCCGAGACGGCCATCAAAGCCCCGGATAACGCCAGGGACACCTGGTAACGGTCCAGCAGCAATGTAGGCCAGAAGGTGACGAAGGCAAACCAGAGGAGATTGGCGCCGAACAGCCCCATCCCAGTCCACCATAGCTGTCGATATTTGAGCAGGCTTCTCAGAGGGGTGCCGGCCTGGGAAACGGACCTTTGAATATAGCTGCGTGTGATCCGCTCCCTGCCCAGGAGGTGCCAGACCACCGCCACCACCAGGGTCATGAATCCGAATATGTAGAAGGCCAGCCGCCAGTTGTCATCAGACCTGGACAGTATGTAGGGCGTAACAAAGAAACCGATGGCGATGGCTACCCCAATAACGCCAACCAGGACACCGTTCATCATGACAATCTCCCGGTCCGGTATCCACTGTAGGGTCAGCATGGCCCTGGCAGGTTCCCTGGCTATTCCCGAGAGGCCGAACAGCAAACGGCCCACCAGAAGCACAAGGAATATCGGCGCCCATCCCTGCACGAATAAGAAAAGGCCCCCGGCCACCAGGGCGATGGTGGTCACCAGCTTGGCGTTCACCCGGGAGAGCCACCAGCCGAAGGGCAATGAGAACACCAGGTTGGCTATTAAGGCCGATGACCCCAGCCATCCCTGCTCCGAGGGCGAAAGCCCCAGGTCTTTGGAAATGGCCGGCAGCAGCACCCCGAGGTTGAACAGGACCAGAAAGTTCGTGAAGGTCGATAGAGACAGGACCGCGATGATGATAAACCGATACCGGGGAGCATCGCCGAAGTCCCCATTGCTCAGGTTCTTTTCTCTTCTCTCCTCCTCCAAGGCGACCTGCAGACCCCCTTCTTATAACCCTGGGCATCGGCCCCTAACCTCTGGCAGAACCCGCTGCGGCAAAGAAGTAACAGTCTATCATCAAAGGCGCTGAGTGGTGCTGGAAACACACCGCACTACATCACAGCCCCTCGACTCCCAAACCGAGGGGGAACCGTAACCTCTACAATGCATCCAATCCATTAAGAGGCCATTCAATGCACTACTCAAAATGGAAGTGTCCCATCGAAGGGCATAGGGCTGGGCGAAACTGTTATCGATCACTCTCCAACTCAGACCCTGTTGTTGTAGGACGCAGGGTTTTGTATACTGAAATCACATCCCCTGTGCGGCGCAACGTGTCTCGATCGTAGGGTATTACCAAATGTCCACCGTGGACGAGGCCACCAAACTGAAACCCGTCGAAACCGAGAGCCATCCCAGTGGCCGGCGCCTGAACATGCTCTCCGGCTTCCGGCTGGTTCTGGATCGAATGCGGATCAAGGACAGATACCTTATCGGTATAGCGATCTTCCTCGCTGTAGGCTTCAGCGTCGGCGCATTCTCCCTCTACTACTTCTTCGATTCCAAAAACCTGAGCTCAGTAGGCTATTTGGGCGTCTTCGTATTCACTTTCCTGAGCGCCGCAACAATTTTTCTGCCCAGCGGCGGAAGCGCCGTCATAATCCTGGCGGGGGCAGTCTTGAACCCGGTATTAGTGGGGCTCCTGGCCGGAACGGCAGCGGCCCTGGGCGAGTTGACGGGCTACGCCGTCGGCTACGAGGGCGGTGCCTTTCTGGAGAAGCGCACCAAGCTTTACTCCCAGGCCAAACGCTGGATGGAGAAGCGGGGTTCCATAACCATCTTCCTCCTATCGGTATTCCCCAACCCCCTCTTCGATGCCGCAGGCCTGGCGGCAGGGGGCATTAGGTTCCCGTTGAGGAAGTTTCTGGCCCTTGCCTGGCTGGGCAAGACCATTCAGGCACTGGCCGGCGCGTTCATCGGAAGACTGGGTTCAGACTGGCTGGTCAACCTCGTTGGGCGGGTCTTTGATTAGACCAATCTTCCGTCATTGCTGGGCAGCCCTTCCCCCCCAACCCAGAACCCGTTAGTGGGGGCCTCACCATCACGGCGTGCCTCCCCTGATCTTCACCCCTCTGCGGCTGATCGAGTCTCTTTCCCTCCCCCCAGAACCCCCCTGCCGACACAAGAAGCCCCGGGCCGCGGCCTTAACTCTGTGGTCTTACCAGGGTTATTTAAATAAGTTCCATAAAGCGGGAAGTGTAGAGGAGCAGAACCCCCGCTCGTGGTGAGCCTGCCTGTCCTGAGCGAGGCCGAAGGGTCGAACCATGAGCAGGCCTGCTTTCGGCTCTACAAGTAGGTGGTGTACTTATCGGAGAAGGCGTTGGCCACGGGGAAGAAGACCAGAATCTTCGCCGGCTCCCTTCCCACCACCGTAAAGCTGTGATGGGCTCCCTTGGAAACGGCTATCGTGTGGTTCTTGGTGACCCGCTGCACCTCATCCCCCAGCCGCGCCTCAACCTCGCCTTCCAGGATCACCAGTAACTCGTCCACCGGATGGTAGTGGGGCGGGGCCCCGGAACCCGGCTCCACGATGTGGTATTCGAAGGTCAACTCGAAGCCGTCGTCACCTCCGGCCAGGGGCCTTCTTCGATAGCCGGGCCTCCTGACGATTTCGGGCGCGCCCTCGTGGTCTATAACCGTCATCGTCTCCTCACAACATTTTCCGGTAGTGTCCATCCCGATTAAATCGGGATGGATGGGGGTTATAGGGGGCTTCGCCCCCTATGGAGTCGCCATCTCGCTCGTGGGACTTGAAGAAGTTGAATGCAACCCCCTGCTGGCCCTTGCCCAGCATGTTCAGGGCAAAGGCCCCGCTCTCCTTGACGATGGAATGGGCCCCGGAATCGGCCTTCACCCCTATTACTACCAGGGGTGGAGAGAAGGAGGCCTGAGTGACCCAGTTGACGGTCGCCGCCGCAACCGAGCCGTCCTTACCCTCCGCGGTAAGGACATATATACCATACGGAATCATCCTGAGTGCAGTCTTCTTGGCATCCTGGTCCATAGTCTTCCTCCACGAGTTTAATTCGTCCCTATTCGGGAACGGACGCATTATATCAGATGCCGAATCCCGACCAGACAGAGGCGATTGACAGCCATCAGTACCAGTGCCATACTCCCCCTGAAAATCAGGGGGGAGGGCCTCATGGATTACACCACCATCTCGGCGGACGCCCACATAGACATACCCTGGCTCCCCGCGGACCTGTTCGTATCCAATGCTCCCGAGAGGTTCAAGGAGCACATGCCTCGGGTGGAGGAGACGGAACAGGGCAGGGTGTGGAAGGTAGATGGCCAGCTCCTGGGATGGGTGGCGGGGGCCGGCCTCAAGGAAACCTGGGAGCCGTATGTCCCGGGCCTCTCCAAGCACATGGACCAGATGGCCGAAACCGGGTTCTTCACCGATGGGGACAGGGGCCTTTTCCACCCCACTACCCCCGAGCTCCGCATCGGTGACCAGGACCTGGACGGCATACAGGGCGAGGTGATCTACGGAATCCTGGGCCTTGGTGGTGGGTTCCCCGTGGCCGGAGGCCAGTACGGCATAACCGACGCCGACAGAACAGTAATCCTATATGATATCTACAACGAATGGCTGGCGGACTTCTGCAAGACCCGCCCCGGCAGGTTCGCCGGCCTGGCCTGCCTCACCAGCCACGACCCCGAGGTCGCGGCCGGCCAGCTCAGAAAGGCCGCCGACATGGGTCTCAGGGGCGGAGAACTAAACGTCTCCCAGGCGGCCAAGCCCATCTACCACGAGGACTGGGATACCCTGTGGGCTGCGTCCGACGAGTACCAGATGCCCGTCTCCTTCCACACCCTGGGCATCACCTACCGTAAGCCGGACCCGGGCGATGCCAAGAAGTTCGAGTGGGTGGACTTCGGTCTCACCCTGACCCTCTTCCAACTCTCCGGCGCCGAGTTCCTGGGCAGCGTGATATTCGGTGGGGCCTGCGACAGGTCTCCCGGCTTCAAGTTCATCCTGGGAGAGTGTGGCATAGGCTGGATCCCCTACATGCTCTACCGCATGGACGAGGAGTACAAGGAGACCCTATTCCACCTCAACCTGAGCATGGACCCCAGCGAGCTGTGGCATCGCCAGGGGTTCTCAACCTTCCAGCACGAAAATCCCAGCGCCGAGACCGTCCAGAAGATCGGAGAGGACAACATCATGTGGGGCTCCGATTACCCCCACCACGATGGCGTATGGCCCAACTCACAGAAGGTGATACAGGACGACCTGGGACACCTGGCACCCTCGGCCCGAAGGAAGATCACCTGCGACAATGCCGCCAGGCTGTATCGCTTCGAACAGACCTCAACTTCACACTCAACCCAGTAAGGTATTGCTCGAAACTCGAGAGGTTCGCAGCATATAAAAACGGCGCGTCGACCCGGTTGCCCCCCAAAGGAGGATAGGTGTATGGGATACGACATCATTACCGCGGACACCCACCTGGATGTCACATGGCTCCCAGGCGACATATTCGTTAAGGGAGCGCCCGACAGGTTGAAGGATAAGATGCCCTACGTGGCCGAGGGGAAGGAAGGCCCCCACTGGGAGATCGAGGGCGAGTTCATGTGCGGGGTTGGGGGAGGTGGACTGACCGGGGCCTTCGGCCAATACGTCCCCGGCCAGTCCAAGCACCTGGACCGGATGGCAGAGGTCGGCTTCTTCGACGGCATCGACGATAGGATTTACCATCCCGCGGTGGCCGAGTTGCGTATAAAGGACCAGGACATAGACGGGGTGGACGCCGAGGTTATCTATGGCGTACTGGGCATCGGAGGAGGAGGGTTCTCCGGCCCGGGATTCAAGGACCCCGAGATTACTACCACCATCTACGACGTTTACAACGAGTGGATGGCCGACTTTGTGAAGGTAGACCCCTCCCGGTTGACCGGACTAGCCTGCATCAGCAGCCATGATCCGGATGTGGCCGCCCGTCAACTACGGCGGGCGGGGGAGTTGGGCCTCAGAGGAGCCGAAATCAACGTTGGCATGATGTCCAAGCCAATCTATAACAAGGAGTGGGACCCGTTATGGGCTGCGTCTGCCGAATACCATATGCCTATTTCATTCCACACCCTGGGGGTGCCACATCGGAAGCCGGAACGAGGAGAAGAGACGGAGTATCACCTGGTTAACCTCGGCCTCACCTACGTCCTCTTCCAGCTCTCGGGGGCCGAGTTCCTGACCAGCATCGTCCTTTCCGGCGCCTGTGAGCGCCACCCTGACTTCCAGTTCGTACTGGGCGAATGCGGCATCGGGTGGATTCCCTACGTCGTCGAGAGGATCGACGAGGAGTACGATGATCGGCTCTTCCGCCTCGGCTACCCCCTCAAGCCCAGCGAATATTGGCGCCGTCAGGGTCACTCGACTTTTCAGGCTGAATACGTGACTATGGACGAGATCGACCGCATAGGCGTTGACAACATCATGTGGGGCAGCGACTACCCCCATCCCGACGGCGTCTTCCCCGACTCACGGAAGGCCATCCAGGAAGGCATGGGCCACCTGCCCGAGGATGTGCGGCGCAAGATCACCTGCGAGAACGCTATGAGGGTGTACCGCTTCAACTAACCCATCAGCACGTCGCAGGGTGTGGATATCGCCATATTCTACGAGGTTGCGGCCCGGCGTCAGGGGACTACGGGTGATGACCGATGGTCTGGAGCTAAGGTCGTATTCTTATCGATAAGGAGGCCCGCATGTCCTACCAGGTCATCTCCGCCGATACCCATTTAGACCTCCGCTGGCTGCCCTCAGACCTGTTCGTCTCCAACGCTCCCAAGGGGCTCAAACGGCGTATGCCCAGGGTCCAGGACACTGATAATGGCATCCGCTGGATCGTCGACGGAAAAGACTTTTGCTCCGCCGGAGGCGGTGGCTTTGGTGCTGGGGACCGAGAAGAGTACGTCCCAGGAGAGTCCCGCCACCTGGACCGGATGGCCCAGGTAGGCTTCTACGATGGCGTGAGCCGGGGCGTCTACCACCCCGTTGACCCAAGCCTGCGGATCAAGGACCAGGACATCGACGGCGTAGACGCCGAGGTGATCTACGGGGTCCTGGGAGTAGGCGGAGGCATGTATGGCACCTCCGGACCCAAGGCCCGGGTCCAAACCGCAATATACGACATATACAACGAGTTCGCCGCAGACCTGGTTAAGGCAGACCCCCGTCGGCTGGCGGCCCTGGCCTGCCTCACCGGCCACGATCCTCAGGTCTCCGCCAGACAGCTCAGACAGGCCGCTGAACTGGGGCTTAGGGGGGCCGAGATAAACGTCTCCCAGATGAGCAAACCCATCTACCATGAGGACTGGAACATCCTCTGGGCCACCGCCGCGGAATGCAGCATGCCCATCTCCTTCCATACACTCGGCCTTTCGTGGCGCCAGCCCGATCCTAAGGAACACGAGAAGTACCGCTGGGTCAACCTCGGCC
This sequence comes from Chloroflexota bacterium, assembly GCA_022566235.1. Lineage (GTDB taxonomy): Bacteria > Chloroflexota > Dehalococcoidia > Plut-88900 > Plut-88900 > JACZVB01. The sequence continues at coordinate 2,849 of JADFJI010000036.1, read as the reverse complement.
TCCTGTTTGTCCTGTTTCAGCTTTCAGGGGCCGAGTTCCTAACCGCCATTCTCTTATCCGGGGCCTGTGAAAAGAATCCTGACTTCAAGTTCGTCCTAGGTGAGTGTGGCGTCGGCTGGCTTCCATATGTCCTCGAGCGCACTGACCTTGAATACGAAGACCGGCTCTTCCACCTGGGGCTGGAACTCAAACCCACCGACTACTGGCGTCGCCAGGGATACTCCACCTTTCAACAAGAGTACATGTCGATGGACGAGATTCAGCGCATCGGCGTGGACAACATCATGTGGGGCAGTGACTACCCCCATGCCGACGGCGTCTTCCCCGACTCCCGGAAGGCCATCCAAGAGGGGATGGGGCATCTGCCAGAAAAAGTCAGGCACAAAATCGTGTGTGAGACCGCCGCCAGACTGTATCGATTCGACCACTAAAATAGCGCCATTCACAATTAAGGAGGACCCGTTTTGGACTATACCGTGATATCGGCGGACACCCATCTGGACCTGACCTGGCTTCCGGGCGATATGTTCATGCAAGCGGCACCCGACGGGATAAAGGACAAGATGCCCCACGTCAGGGAGACCGATAAGGGGAAACGGTGGATAATAGAAGGTGAAGACATAGCCCGGGCCGGCGGCTTCAGTGAGTATGTCCCGGGTGAGTACCATCACCTGGACCGGATGGCAGAGGCCGGTTTCTACAGCGGTGTCCAGGAGGGAATCTACCGTCCGGCCGTGGCCGAACTGCGTATCGAAGACCAGGACAGAGACCAGGTAAACGCAGAGGTGATCTACGGCATTCTTGGCATTGCGGGGGGAGGGTTCTCCGGGCCCGGCTTCAAAGACCCGAAGGTGACCACCGCCATCTACGATGTCTATAACGAATGGATCGCCGACTTCGTCAAGGCCCATCCCCAGCGCCTGGGGGGCCTGGCCTGTGTCGTCAGCCACGACCCCCAGATCGCGGCCCGGCAGGTCCGCCGGGCCGCCGAGATCGGCCTCAAGGGAGCCGAGATCAACGTCGGTAAGGCGACTAAACCTATCTACCACCGGGACTGGGACCCGCTGTGGGCCGCAGCCGCCGAGTGCCACATGCCCATCTCCTTCCACACCCTGGGCCTTAATTACCGGGAGCCTGACCCCTCGGAGTTGAAGGACTATAAGTATATCGACCTAGGATTGCAGTTCATCCTCTTTCAGCTCTCGGGGGCCGAGTTCGTGGTCAGCATCACACTTTCCGGCGCCTGTGAACGTCACCCCGACTTCCGGTTCGTCCTGGGCGAGTGCGGCATAGGCTGGCTCCCTTACGTGCTGGAACGCACCGACATAGAGTACGATGACAGGCTCTTCCATCTGGGACTCAAACTGAAACCCACCGAGTACTGGCGGAGGCAGGGCTATTCCACCTTCCAGCAGGAGTACGTCTCTATGGACGAGATCGACCGCATAGGCGTGGACAACATCATGTGGGGAAGCGACTACCCCCACCCCGATGGCGTCTACCCCGACTCCCAAAAGGCCATACAGGAGGGGATGGGCCATCTGCAGGAAGATGTGCGCCGCAAGATCGTATGTGACAACGCCGCCAGGCTGTACAGCTTCAACTAAGGCTGGGCCTCGCCGCTATGAGAAGGGCCGGAAGAGGCAGCATCGATAGCTCAAGGGCCCTACGCCCCCGCCTCGTCAGGACGGATGGACGGGAAAGGCTGCTCGATAGCGTATAAAAGCTCCGTCATATCCTGAAATCGCAAATCGAGACTGATTACTGTATCAGAGGAGGAGAGCAGATTAAATACAGCATAATCTCTGCGGATTCCCACATAGACCTGGCCTGGATGCCCCACGATGTCTTCGTATCCAACGCCCCGGCCCACCTCAAGGACCAGATGCCCAGGGTCGTAGATACGGAGAAGGGCCTGGTATGGCGGGCCGGCGAGGATGAGCTGTGCCTGGTCGGGGTCCTGGGCGCCGAGGAGACAAATCCGGGGGTGGTGGCCCGGGACAAGAGGATGGCCGAGACCGGCTTCTTCGAAGACTCGGCCAAGGGCATCTATCACCCCACCGTCCCGGAGCTCAGGATCAAGGACCAGGACCTGGACGGCGTCGATGCCGAGGTGATCTACGGCCTCTCCTTCGGGCCGGAATTTCTTCGTAATCCCGAGACCCGGGGCGTGGTCTACGGCATCTACAACGGGTGGGCAGCTGATTTCTGTAGCAGCAATCCCCAGAGATTCATCGGGCTCGCCTGTCTCCCCCACCACGACCCCAATGCCGCCGCGGACGAAGTTAGACGGGGAGCAGACCTGGGACTCCGGGGCTGCGAACTTCGGGTGGGTCTGGTATCCAGAGCCATCTTCTACAAGGACTGGGATGTCCTCTGGCAGGCCTCGGAAGAGTGCAACATGCCCATCTCCTTCCACATCCTGGGCCTGAATCCCAGGGCCCAGGTCCCCGAGGACACGGCCGGCTACGGCATCACATACTGGTCGGTGGCCCTGACCATGGCCCAGCTGGATGGTGTCGAGTTCCTGGCCAGCATCATCTTCTCTGGGGCCTGCGAAAGGTTCCCTGATTTCAAGTTCGTCCTCGGTGAATGCGGCGTCTCCTGGATCCCCTACATCCTGGACCGCATGGACCACGAGGGCGGAGGCCACCCCGAGCTGAAGATGCTGCCAAGCGACTACTGGCGGCGGCAGGGATTCAGCACCTTTCAGCAAGAAAACTGCGCCGGAGACCTTATTCCCCTGGTGGGCGAAAACAACGTGATGTGGGGTTCTGACTACCCTCATCACGATGGGGTGTGGCCCGATTCCCAGGAAACCATAGCCCGGAACCTGAAAAATCTCCGCA
>JADFJI010000385.1 GCA_022566235.1 Chloroflexota bacterium | reverse complement strand
GGAGTGGGAAAGACGGCGATAGCCGAGGGCCTGGCCCAGAGGATCATCGCGGGGGATGTGCCCGACTCGCTCAAGGAGCGGCGCGTGATCTCCCTGGACATGGCCTCCCTGGTGGCCGGCAGCAAGTTCAGAGGGGAGTTCGAGGAGCGGCTCAAGGCGGTGATGGATGAGATTCGTAAGGCCCGGGGGGAGATCATCCTCTTCATAGACGAGATACACCAGGTGGTGGGGGCGGGAGCCGCGGAGGGGGCCATAGACGCCAGCACCATGCTGAAGCCGGCCCTGGCCCGGGGCGAGCTTCAGTGCGTCGGAGCCACGACGCTTGACGAGTACCGGAAACACATCGAGAAGAACGCGGCCCTGGAGCGCCGTTTTCAGCCGGTGTACGTTGACGAACCCAGCGTGGAGGACACCATCGAGATTCTCAAGGGCCTCAGGCCTCGATACGAGGCCCACCACAAGATCAAGATAACCGATGCGGCCCTGGTGGCAGCGGCCCGTCTCAGCAATCGCTACATTTCGGACCGATTTCTACCCGATAAGGCCATAGACCTCATCGACGAGGCCTCAAGCAAGCTCCGGATCGACATGGAGGGCGCTCCCCCCGAGTTGAAGGAGATGGATAGGAAGGTCCAGGACCTGACCAATCAGGAGGACAGCGCTGCCCAGAGGGGTGACTACCAGAAGGCAGCAGTGCTGAAGTCGGAGCGACTGGGACTGGAAACTGAGTGCGAGGAGGTCCGAAGGAAATGGCTTCAACGGGAGAAGCTGGATGAGATGGTGGACGAAAGCAACATAGCCGAGACCGTGGCCAGGACTACTGGAATACCCGTGTCCCGGGTGCTGGAGAGAGAGGCGGAGCAGCTGCTTCACATGGAGGACCGGCTGGGCGAGAGGGTGATCGGCCAGAAGGAGGCCATCCTCGGCGTCTCCGAGGCGATAAGGAGGGCCCGGGCGGGGCTGCAAGACCCTAAGAGGCCCATCGGCAGCTTCATCTTCCTGGGCCCCACGGGCGTTGGAAAAACGGAGCTGGCCCGAGCGCTGACGGAGTATCTCTTCGATGACGAGGATGCCATGATCAGGGTAGACATGTCCGAGTACATGGAGAAGCACACCGTATCGAGGCTGATAGGGGCTCCACCCGGGTACGTGGGCTTTGACGATGGCGGCCAGCTCACCGAGGCGGTCAGGCGTCGGCCCTACAGGGTGATCCTCTTCGATGAGATCGAGAAGGCCCATCCGGACGTATTCAATATCCTGCTGCAGATCCTCGAGGACGGCCGGCTTACCGATGGGCACGGGCGGACGGTCAACTTCGCCAACACGGTGGTGATCATGACCAGCAACCTGGGGACATCGGAGCTCCAACGGGACAGCGTCGGCTTCAAGCTGGGCCAGGGGGCGGATTTCGATGACGAGGCGCTAAAGCGGGACGTGGAGCGGGCCCTTAGGCAGACCTTCCGGCCCGAGTTCCTGAACAGGATCGACGAGATCGTGATCTTCAACCACCTGTCTCAAGAGGAGATAGTCCAGATAGTGGACCTGCTCATGAAAGAGGTCCAGGAGAGGCTGTCGGACAGGAAGGTCACCATCGAGCTTGCCCCCGAGGCCAAGATTTGGCTGGGCGAGAAGGGCTTCGACCCGGCCTTCGGCGCCCGGCCCCTGAGGAGGACTGTCCGTAGGTATGTGGAGACGCCCCTGGCCAAGAAGGTCCTTGCCGGCGAGCTCAAGGATGGGGACCACGTACTGGTTGAGGTAGCAGAGGATGAGCTGAGTTTCAAGGTGGCACCCGTCAAGGCCGGGGCTATGGCCTGAAAATAGCTGTAACGCATTTGGGCACCGCACAATACTAATAAGGAACCCAAAGTTTCCCCGAAGTGCAAGTCACCTTATTGGAACACGCCGAGGAAAGTGGTAAAGTAGACGAGAGAGTGGGGGTGCATGCTTGGTTTTGAGTGCTCCTAATTGTCGCCTGGGGGGTTAAGCCACAGGAGGTCGGTAATTAGGAAACTCGTTCTGCATGCACCCCCTAACCTGTCTCTTGAGGCACGTTGATATAAAGGCCACGCGAGAGCCTACGTATCTGGCCCCTCTGGACCTTCCGGGCCAATTCTGCGCCAACACGCTTGCCAGCCTCCTCAAGCGGCATACCACTGAACCAACGCATGTGGACAGCATCTCG
>JADFJI010000384.1 GCA_022566235.1 Chloroflexota bacterium | reverse complement strand
CCCGCTCCACCAGGTCATCGATGACGTCAACGTAGTCCTGGACGGTGGCCTCGAACCCCCGGGGAAGAAAGGGAGGAAAGGCGTTGGCCCCGATGACCCCGCCCTTCTCGGCGATAAGCTTCAAGGCGTCGTCGGTCTTGTTGCGCACGTGGTCGTAGTAAGAACGGGCATTGGCGTGGGTACAGGCCACGGGCCTTTCCGACAGGTCGGCGGCCTCCAGGGTGGTACGGTCGCCCACGTGGGACAGGTCTATGAGGATGCCCAGCCGGTTTAGCTCCCTAACGGCATCCTGGCCAAACTTGCTGAGGCCTTCGTCAGTACGCTCCCAGCACCCGTTGCCCAGCAGGTTACGCTCGTTATAGGTGATCTGGATGATCCGCACCCCCAGGGCGTAGAAGAGGTCCAGGCGGTCCAGGTCGTTCTCGATGGGCGAGGCGTTCTGAAACCCCAGGATGATGCCTACCCTGCCTTCCTTCTTGGCCCTATGGATGTCCGGGACTGTTTTCACTTGAGTAAGGACATCGCCCATCTCTCGAAAGCGGCGCAGCCAGGCCGCTACGTTGTCCAGGGTCTCCCGATAGCCCTCCCACACGGCGATGGTGGCGTTTATAGCGGTGATCTTCCCCGAAGTTAGGCTTTGGTACACCTCGGGGCTGCTCCAGTTGCTGATGTTGAGGCCATCGATGACCACGGCCTCGTCGTAGAGCTGCATTGCCTTATCCGCAGTGGCCAATTGAGTAATTCCTCCTCCGAAACCGACTCGCTAGCCCCCTTCGGCTAGCTCAGGACATGCTTCGACCAGTTCAGGGTGATCGGCCACGACTTACCATCCTGGTGCCGGGCGCCGATAGTGTAACACGGTGGCCTGGCACCCGAGTACCGAACCTAATAGAATGGGCACATCTCAAGTTCGCCCAGTGGGAGGCTCTATGTACCCGTACCCGGAGATAGATTGGGATGCCCTGCGCAAGTTTCGCTCCGAGGCCGTAAAGGGTGTAATGGCAGAGGCTGACGTCGATGCCCTAGTCCTCACCGGCCACGATAACATCAGATACGCCACGGACTTCGGCGTCTTCCTGATATGCGAGTCCTTCGACTGGTACGCAGCCATCATTACCCGGGAGGGCGAGGCGTACCTGTTCATACCCTATGTAGACAAGGTCATACAAGACCCTTTGCCCGATTCCCCCTGGATCAGGGAGTATATACCCACGCCATCCTGGGTCTCCAGCATCACCCAGGAGGAGATATGGGTGAAGATGCTGTCCCGAAAGCTCGGCGACCTGAAGGCAAAGAAGGTGGGCGTGGACTCGATGCCGTTCCAGCTCTACGACGGCCTGAAGGCGGCCATGTCACATAGCCGGTTTATAGACCTGTTCATGCCCCTGGCCCTGGCCCGGCAGGTGAAGCATCCCGAGGAGGTCAAGCTGATACGCGTCAGCGCCGAGATCGCGTCCCTGGGCGGGGCCGCGGGCCTGCGGGCCATGCAGGAGGGCGCAATCGATTTCGAGGTGCTATCCGCCATCGACGGCACCATGCGGGCCATGGGCGCCGAGTTCATAACCCACAACGTCTGCATAAAGGGGGAGAGCCAGCTGACGGCGGGCTGGTTCCCCAGGGGCAACAGGCTGTGGGAGGGCGCCACCATGGCTTTCGACTGGGGCTGCTACGTCAAGGGCGGGTACGCATCGGATATATGTCGCACCGGCTTCGTGGGGACCCCGCCCGAGGAGGTACAGAAGGCATACCGGGTCCTGATGGAGGCCCACCGGACGACGGAGGCGGTCGCCAGGCCCGGGGTCCGGGTATCGGTGCTGGACAAGACGGTCAACGACTACCTGCGGAAGTCGGGATACCCCACCACTCCCTACTCCCTGGGCCACGGGGTGGGGCTCCGGTGCTGCGAGCTGCCCATCATCTACCGGCCCGAGATGATGGCCGTCGATGCCATGCTGGAGGAGGGGATGGTCATCTGCCTGGAGCCCGAGACCTCGGTGGAGTCTCGGGGCGAGACGGTGGTTGTCAAGGTGGAGGACATGTACCAGGTCACGGCCACGGGGCTGGAGAGGCTCTCTACCGCCGGTTACACCCAATTCTGGGAGGAATAAGAGACCCTCACCCCTAACCCCTCCCAAATCCCGAGGGGTCCCGAGTATCGGGACGGGTCGGGATGGGACCCCCATGT
>JADFJI010000383.1 GCA_022566235.1 Chloroflexota bacterium | reverse complement strand
TGAGGATTCGCACGATCTGGTCCTCGCCGGACCGGCAGGCGATTGGCAGACCGACGCCGAGGGGCGGGGTGATGATGTCCAACCTGGCGCTTATCTACCCGACGGAGCTGGCGGACGGCTCCTGGGACAGCGCTAAAGAGTACGTGGGCGAGCAGATAATCGAGACCCTGACCCAGTACGCCCCCAACTTCCGGTCCAGCCTCATCGACTGGACCGTCCAGACTCCCAAGGACATAGAGACCCGGGAGGGCATGACCGATGGGAATATCCGGCATATAGATGTGACTCCCAGCCAGATCTTCGCGCGCAGGATGCCATATCGTTCCCCCATAAAGGGGTTGTACCTCTGCGGGTCGGGCACCCATCCCGGGGGAGAGGTGACCGGAGCCCCCGGCCATAACGCAGCCAGGGCCATCCTCGCCGATTGGCGCGAAATAGCCGAAGGCCGTTCCTGATAAGGTAGGGTGAACTACTCTGCCCCGACCCGCTGATGGGACGGTCATTCACAGGGCGATTTGCCGGGTTGCCATCGGGGCGGGGCCACAGGCCTAATGTATCCCTGGTGCGCCGGGGAAATCAGGGGGTGTAAAGGTCGATTTGGGGAAAGGCGACCACTGCGGTGAACCAGAAGGTGAAGAGAGAGGGCAGAGGCTCCAGGGTCTGGCCCTCAAGGGACCCGGCCGTGGCCTGCCCCGCGAGGTTCCAGGTGCTGCCCGTCTGGTCATCGACATAGTGGCTCTGCTTGAGTTGGAAGGTGAGCCGTTGGCCATCGACAAAGGGGAGATAAGCGGCACCCGAGGGGCCCGACTCCAGGCTGAAGACCACCACATCGTGACCCGAGATGGTGTCGTTAACCACCGCATCCCCGAGGCCGTCCAGGTTATAGGCCCGCTCGGAGTCACCGGGCATCACCACCAGTACATGGGCCGCAACGCCGAGCCTTGGGTCCCTTACTTCCTCTGACACCGGAAAGGCAAAACCTCGCTGCTCGATGGTGACTTCATACCTGGCAAAATAGTCCGCCTGGTACGGCGCCGAGTACCCGGTGTCGGTAGAGAGTACCAGACCATCGGGATGGAGGCTGGTCCATTCGGCCCAGGTGGTAATCAGCGAGGGGAGGGGCTTCATGCGCTTGCCCGTCAGCGGCCCTACGATAGCCCTTCCACCGGCCTGATACCAGTATGAGCCTGTTTCTTTATCGTAGGCCACGGCGTTGCTCTCGTAGAGCGCACCGGTGTTGCCGAAGGTCAGGACCATGCCATCCACCCGGCGATCGAACACTATCCCGCTCCGGCACAGGGGGCAATAAGAGACCAGGATCGGGATGCCGTCTATCTCATCGTTAACGAACTCGTGGAAGTTCAACATCTGGAATGGATAGGCGTAGTGTTTACCTCCGGAGGAGTAGCTTAGTACCAGATCGGTGGGATCCAGGAAATCAACCGCCTCAATGCTTGTGTATTTGGGGTCGTTCAGGGGCGGGATGCGGTCCCGCACATTGATTATGTCCTCGTCGGTAGCGTCGGTTAGCTTTATATAAGGAATAGAGGCCTGGCCGAAGGTATCGAAGACGATCTCCTCCAGGGGCACGCTGTGGAGGCTGGTATCCACCACCGTCAACTCAAGGGCCTCCGATGAGGGTGACGAGGTTATAGAGGCGGGGGTTTGGGTCGTAGTAGGGGTAGAGAGTGGGGCTGGGACCGAGGTGGAAGGGGTCGATGTTAGGCCTGAGGCGGTAGAGGTAGGTGTTGGACCAGAGGGAGAAGGGGTAGGGCTGGATTGAGAGGAGCCACAGGCCACTCCTATAACGGCCAGCACAGCTACCGGCAACAGGAATCGCATTCTAACTCCCCGGGCCTTGGACATGGCTATTTTTCGCTCCCTCTGTGCAATGAAAGCTCCAGCTTCGACATAAGGGTGATAATAACTCCGGTGATCGCTCCTAATGAGCCGATTATGGCCAGGCCGATGAGGCCTCCCAAGAACGCTCCGATCACGGCCCCGATCAATGCCCTTGAGATCAAGTTTGAAGTGCAACATGCAAGGGGTTCATAGTTTGGTTTCATAACACTCCTTGGGGGTGAGGAAGCCGAGTCGTTTACGAGGTCTGTTGTTGAGTTTTTGTGCCGGCGACTGAATACCCAGCTGTTTGGCGGCTTTAAACGGAGGTGTGGCACCGTGAGAAC
>JADFJI010000382.1 GCA_022566235.1 Chloroflexota bacterium | reverse complement strand
GCAACAGGCGGAAGATACTAGCCACCATCGACAACGCCCAAAGGATGCAGGCCCTGATCGCCGAGCACGGCTTCTTTCACAGCTACCTGAGGTCCCTGGACCACCTGGACTACTATGGGCGGGTCAAGGTGCTGACGGGCGAGTTTGCGGGATTGGGACGCACCGGGGCCTTCGTCTTCCTCCACTGTGTCAATGAGGAGACCCCAAGCTGGGACCAGCGGTAACGAACTGGGTCAGGGCCTTCGATCTAGCGGCCCGTATCCCTAACAAAAACCTTTCGACCATCCCCCTGTCCCCCTTCCCTTCGTCAAGCTCAGGACAGGCCTGGCCAGGAAGGGGGAGGAAATTAGGTTTGTCCCGAACTCGGGACAAACCCCCGGCAATCCCGGCAAGTCCCGATACTCGGGACTTGCCGTCCCGTGGCCTTCTAGGTTATATTACATCGGTTGTTTTTAAAAACTAGACTGAAACTTCGGGTGAGAATAGATGGGCTACACTGAACAGGATAGCATCGAGGCCGGGCTGCGCTTCAAGAGCCCCAGCGGCATGACAGTAGAGACCACTGGGAGTACCAGCTACATAGACGCCCTCAGTATGCACGTCCACGAGGTTAAGATCGCGGAGGGCGAGTGGGCCGGCGAGACCTTTCTGCTCAACTTGGACTACGCCGAGCTCCTTTCGTAAAGGGCTGCCTCGGTAGTAGTTTTTAGGGCTTCCGGGACTGCCCAGTCCTGATCATGGCCCTTACTCTATCGGGGCTGAGGGGTAAGTCTCGGACCTGTACCCCGAACCGGGCCAGGGCGTTTGAGACTGCGTTTCCGATGGCTGCGCCGGGGCAGACGATACCAACCTCTCCCGCTCCCTTGACGCCCAGGGGATTCTGGGGCGAGGGTGCTTCGTCAAGGACTATGCTCTCGATTGGGGGAACGTCCTGGCTGGTGGGCAGCAGGTAGTCCATGAAGGTTGTGGTCAGGAGCTGGCCGTTCTCATCGTAGACCAGGTCCTCCAGGAGGGCCGCCCCCAGGCCCTGCACTATGCCACCAACGATCTGGCCCTGGACCAGCATCGGGTTGATGACATGGCCGACATCGTGGACGGTCACGTACCGCAGAATGTCCACTACCCCAGTCTCCGAGTCCACCGTCACGTGGGCCACGTGGGTGCCGTAGGGACAGGTGATCGTGTCGGTCTCGAAATATCCCGTCTCGACTATTCCTGATTCCTCCGGGTCGAACTCCCCTGCGGCCTTGGAAAGCTCGACGACCTCGTCCAGGTCCATGACCGGCTCCTGTGTCCCGCCGGCCCTCCGGCAGACCCGTCCGTCCAGCAGGTCGAGATCGTCTTCTGGTATCTCCAGGTGAGTAGATGCCAGGGAGAGCACCCTGGCCTTCAGCTTTTGGGCTGCCAGGTAGACGGCGCTCCCCGCCATGGCGGTGACCCGTCCCCCGAAGGTCCCCACACCCCTGGCCATCTGATCGGTATTGCCATGGAACACTTTGATGGTCTCCATGGAGATGCCCAGGGTATCGCCGCAGATCTGGGCCATTATGGTCTCGTGGCCCTGGCCCAGGGTGGATACGCCCAGGTAGACCTGGGTCTCCCGGGACCCCTTAAGCACCAGCCTGGCATGCTCAAAGGGGCCCAGACCACTGAGCTTGACGAAGGTGGCGATCCCGATGCCATGATACTTTCCATCCTCCTGCATCCCTTGAAGGGCCTTGATCTTATCGTAGTCGATCGCTTCTAACGCCTTATTGAAGGCCGAAGGGTAGTTGCCGGTATCGTATATCAGTGTCTTGCCCAGAGGATCGGTAAAGCCCGACTCATAGGGCAGTTCCGAAGGTTGGAGCAGGTTCTTCAGTCGGAATTCCACGGGGTCCAGACCAAGGTCAGAGGCCACCATGTCCAGGAGCCGTTCTCGGGCAAAACAGGACTCGAAGGCGCCGGGGCCGCGGTATGTGCCGACTCCCATCTTGTTGGTGATTATGAAATAGATATGGCACTCGTAGTCAGACACCCGGTACGGGCCCGGAAGCCACATAGCGGTGTGGTTGGGCACCAGCCCGCCGTGGGTCCGGGTGTAAGCCCCGATATCGGCTAATATCTTGCCCCGCATCCCCAGTATAGTGCCGTCTCTTTTGGTGGCGATCTCCAGCTCGATGTACATCTCCCTGGAGTGATTGGCGGCCATTAAGTG
>JADFJI010000381.1 GCA_022566235.1 Chloroflexota bacterium | reverse complement strand
TGTGCGCAGCGGGCTCTGGGCGGCCATGCAGCGAGGCGTAGAGATGGAGATCACGGCACCGGGAGATTTAACCCAAGCAATCGGCAAAACTGGCGTATTCCTAGCCGGTGGGATCACTGATTGCCCTAACTGGCAGCGGGACGCCGTCGAATATTTAGGCGAGCATTGTCCAGGCCTGGTGGTGTTTAACCCGCGCCGGGACAACTGGGACATGAATGCCGGACCGGATGCGTCGAAAGCCCAGATAAAGTGGGAGCATGAAGCGATCTCACTGGCCACCTCCCACTTGTTCTGGTTCTGTGTCGAAACCGTACAGCCTATAGTTCTGTACGAGCTGGGGAAGGTCCAGGCCATGGGCAGGAATCTGTTTACCGGAGCCCACCCAGGCTATCCGAGGCGGCTGGACGTGGTGACGCAGTTGGAGCTGCTGAGAGAGAGCGCTTTCGTACACACATCGTTGGAAAATCTTCTACACAGTGTCCGGATAGCCTTTGACGCGGGCATCCTTCGCCGTCAGCGCCCGAGCTGGGATTCCTGGTTCCTGAAAATCGCCGAGGAGGTATCGGAAAGGGCGACGTGTCCGCGGGGCTGTACGGCCTGAGGCAGGAACGCACGAGCGGGCAGGGGGCCCTGGCCAATAGGAATGATCTTCCCGTGCCGTTACTGGACCAGCATCACATCGATCTGCTGAGGGGCAGGTATCCCCATCTGGCCTGGAGCCCAGAAAACCTCGCCTGAGCTGGTAACGAGGTTAGCAAGATGTTGAATCCCGACAAGTCCCGAGTAACGGGACCTGTCGGTGCGACGAATCTAGACCCTTCGCCCTTCCCATTCGGGAAGGACTCAAGGGTGACAAAAAGGAACGTTATTTATCAGACTAACCACTTGGCGGTAGCTCAGGCCTATGGGTTGAGGATACGCCCTTCAGTCCGGTCTTCGGAACCGGTTTTTGTAGTGAGCCCAGCTGAAACATTCGAGAAACTGTATAGCATCTTCAGCGCCACTCTTCAACAGTTCTTCCTGCCTCTCCCCGGACAATCCGAAATCCGTGGTCTTGACCCCCCGGGTCCGCAGCCGGGCCGTACGGTAGTTATCGTGATCGCTAAGGCGCTTGTCCATGGCCCCAATCCCGGTGAGAACGACCCCTTTCGCCAGATCTATCAGATCATTGACTCGACGGACCGGAAGGCGACTCCGGCTCTTTTGCTCATCCAGCAAAAATCCGAAGGTAGGCCACCTGGGCTCTCGCCCCATCCGGTCGAAGAGCCAGATGGGGAAGTTGCTGGATACTCCGCCATCCAGGATCGAAACCCTTGGCCCTTTCCTGCCCATCGCCTGCGTATCAAGCACCTTATCCTTTAGCGAGTAGTTGAGATGCAGGCTGTATGGCTTGAAGAAAAACGGGTAGGACATGCTCATCCTCACGGCATCGGCCACGGGCCACTTGTCCTGCACGTCCTGGCAGGTCAACTGGCTGGGGTCTTTGTCCAAAAGCCTCGCGGCGTTGTCCCACGCCTCCCAATAGCATGGCAGATCATCGGGAAGAACGACCGGCACTCCCCGAGAGATGTCTGTGGCCAATATCTTCAACCTGTATCTCGGAGTGATAACCCCCTGGTTCAACAGGTCTTCGAACCGAAGGTCTCGTCCCTCCCGTATCAGGTTTTCCCTCATGATTTGTAGAAAGCGGTCCCCCGACACAAAGCCCTTATTGAACAACAGGTTGGGCAGCAGTGGCAGGTAAAAATAGATGCGCCTCTGGAGGAAGGGTATCTGTGGCAGGTACCCCACTGTCACCAGAGAAGAGAGTTGGTCTCCCGAAAGGATGTCCCAGATCTCCTCCAGGCTCTTTTTCGCTGCCAGCAACGATGCCACAATGGCCCCCCCGGACGCCCCGCCCAGCACACCCCACTCCAGCCCCAGCCTTTTGATGGAGTGGGCTGCGCCCAGCTGGGCAATGGCCTTGACTCCTCCGCCCTCGAAGACGGCGTCTACCTTTCCCTTGGCCTCGGGCCCCAGCAACTTGATGAGCGATACTCCCGCCAGCGAGGCATCGATCTGGGGCATCGGTGTCTTTGTCGGTGATGTGCTGGTCTTTCGGCGCGAGCACCTCGTCGAACACAAAGTCCTTGATGTAAGTCGCTGGCGCGCCGGCTACCGTGCATTCGAGCTCGTAAGACAGGGCCACGGTCAGCGTCAGGGG
>JADFJI010000035.1 GCA_022566235.1 Chloroflexota bacterium | reverse complement strand
AGCCCCTCGTCCGAGCCCCGGGCCTCCTGTACCAGACTATGGGTGCGGGAGGTATCACTGATGCCTCCGATGACCACCGATGCACCGGCGGACACTAGCTTCAGCACTATGGCCTGCCCTATTCCGCGCGAGCCCCCGGTGACGATGGCTACTCTGCCCGAGAGGGTCTCTTCCACTTCACTCTGCCGGGGCTAGCCCGCCTTGAGCCAGCGCCGCTAATCCCTACGAATTTCCGGGAGGTTGATGGCCTTGACCGAAGGGTCTATGCGCCGGATCAAACTGCAGAGGATCCTTCCGGGTCCTATCTCTATGAAGGTAGACACCCCTGCCGCTATCATGTACTCCACCGACCCGAGCCAGCGGACGCAATGACAGAGTTGCCACACCAGTTCTTCCTTCACCTCGCCGGCGCTCACTACGGGCTTTGCACTGCTGTTGGCGATAATGGGCACTGCTGCATCGGCTAAGTTTACCGCTTCCAGGGCTCGGGTCATTCCCTCCACCGTAGGCTCCATCAGACTGGAGTGGAAGGCCGAGCCTACAGGCAGGGGCACCACTTTCCTGGCCCCTCTGGCCCTGGCCATGTCCAGGGCCCTGGGTATGTTCTCTACGGGCCCGCTGATGACGATCTGCTCCCTGGAGTTGACGTTGGATATCTGCATGCCGGTCTGCTGGCAGATCTCCTCGGTAGTAGCCTCATCCAGGCCGATGATAGCCGCCATACTTCCTGGATGGAGGTTATTGGCATCCTGCATGAGGCGTCCTCTCTCCCTGACCAGGCGCAGGGCCTCTGGGAACTGCAGGGCGCCCGCCGCCACCAGGGCAGTGTACTCGCCCAGGCTGTGCCCGGCTACGAAGGAGGGAGAGAGCAGTTCCTGGTCCGCGGACTCCTTCATCTCGGCGAGGGCGGCGATGCTGGTGGTAAAAATGGCCGGCTGAGCGTTATAGGTCTGGGTAAGCTCCTCCTGGGGCCCCTGGAAACAGAGGGTGGTCAACGAAAACCCCAGGGTATCATCGGCCTCATCAAATATCCTGCGGGCCGATTCTGATCTCTCGTAGAGCTCCTTTCCCATTCCAACGGTCTGGGAGCCCTGTCCGGGGAAGATGAAGGCCATCTTCTCCGGCGGCGATTGTATGGCCATGATGACTACTCCTTAATAATGCTCCTGAAAACTATTCCGCAAAGACCTCTCGACCATTGTAAGTGCCACAGGTTGGGCAGACATGGTGGGGCAATTTCTGGCTATGACATCTGGGACAGGGTACCAGGGCCGGCAGGATCATGCCGGAGTGGGCACGACGCTTATTCTTCCTGGCTTTGCTGGTCTTTCTTTTTGGCAGGGCACCCATATTACACCATTTCCCGTATCATCTACTCAGGCGGTTTGGCCTCTGGCTACAACAAAGGAGGACTGGTCCTGGTTGTCTTTGCTGGAGCCGTTTGGCGGTGGACTGCACATGCACCGGGCCCGGTTGAGGTCAGCACCGCACTGGATACAGAGTCCAGCGCAGGTAGGCTTGCATAACGGTTTCAGGGGAGCGTTGAGGACCGCATATTCCCGCAGGGCCGGCTCCAGATCGAGGAGGTTCTGGGAGTCGATAAGGAGCCCTTCGGCTTCAAGCACTATCCTCCCCGTTCTGGCTGAGGCCTCACGCACCGGAACGTACTCCTCTTCGATCTCAAGCTCGAAACCATAGTCAAAGATGGTAAGGCAACGGACACATGTACATCCGATAACCGCCGCCAGGATACCCTGAACCAAGATGCCACCGTCGGTACGCATCAGGGACAGGGAGCCTTTTATGGTAGCCGGCCTCACAGCCTCATCTACGGCCAACTCCACATCAACATCGAGGTCCTTGACCGATCCGATGGGCCCAACGATCATTTGGGCTACGTTAATCAGCATCGCAGAGAGAGAACTACTACTAAGTTGCGTCATTATAGAAATCTGTGGAAATCTGTGTCAAGGGTTCCGGCGAGCGATGAGCCCCAGGGACTCAGGCATAACATAATACCACGTAACAGTGTTGACGGGCCCTGAGGCCTGTGGGTATGATGCGGCTGATAAGCGATAGATCATAAGCCAAATACTGCACATCACCTGGACGGCATCCGATTTTCATGCTAGAGGCTGCAGGTGCGACCCCTTAGACATTTGGTGAAGAATATCACAAAGCCCTGATAAAGTCCAACGCCAACGCAGGAGCAAGGGATGAACTGGGAGACCATCAAACTAAATATCGAGGATGGCAAGGCCATCCTGACCCTGAATCGGCCTGACAGGCTCAATGCCTTGACATCGCTTATGGGGCAGGAGATCAGGGAAGTCCTTACCCAGTTGAACGAAGACCTGAGCACCCGGGTCCTCACCATAACGGGAGAGGGACGCGGTTTCTGCTCCGGGGCCGACGTGTCAGGTGACGAGCAGCGGAGCCAGGCTGATAGCTGGCTATTCCGGTGGCACGAGATTATACGGCAGATGCGGTCCTTCAGAAGCCCCATCATCGCCGCCGTCAACGGCGTGGCGGCCGGGGCCGGCCTATCCCTTGCCGCAGCCTGCGATGTACGCATCGCATCTGAGGAGGCCCGGTTCACTGCCATCTTCGTTAAGCGGGCGCTGTCGGTGGACTGCGGCCTCAGCTACACCCTCCCCAAGATCGTTGGGCTATCCAACGCCCTCAGGCTGATGTACTCCGGCGATATCATCGATGCCCGGACCGCCGAAAAGCTGGGCCTGGTAAGCGAGGTAGTACCCGCCGAAGAGCTGCCAGCCGCTGCAGACAAGCTTGCCACCGTCATAGCAAATGGGCCTCCCATTGCCATCGCAGCCATCCGGCGGGTCACCTACTCCGCTATGGATTCGGGGCTGGACACGGTCCTGCACATGGAGCAGAACACCAATCAGATCCTGCTTCACACCGAGGACTATCTGGAAGGGGTGCAATCATTCAGGGAGAAGCGAGCCCCCGTCTTCAAGGGCCGTTGACCCCGGGGCTGAAACCGGATGGCCCGACCTCGCGGATGGGTCCCCTGCTGGTGATTTATACTCTTCTCTGCCGCTCTGGTTTGATCGTAGCGAAGCAGGGACGACCTCATGGCTGAACGCATAGTCTCGGCGAAACCCCAGGCCCAGGACGGCGCCCTGGACACCAGCCTCCGGCCCAAGTCCATGAGAGACTACATAGGCCAGGACAAGGTCAAGGGCAACCTTGAGATCGCCATAGCGGCGTCCAAGAAGAGGTCCGAAGCCCTTGACCACATTCTTCTCTACGGGCCACCGGGCCTGGGCAAGACCACCCTGGCCAATATCGTGGCCGTGGAGATGGGGGTCAATATAAAGATCACCTCCGGCCCGGCCATAGAGCGTCCCGGTGACCTGGCCGCCATTCTGACCAACCTGAAAAAGGACGACATCCTCTTCATAGATGAGGTCCACCGCTTAAATAAGACCGTCGAGGAGGTCCTCTATCCGGCCATGGAGGACTTCGCATTGGACATTATAATAGGCAAGGGGCCCGGGGCCCGCAGCTTACGACTGAAGCTGCCTCATTTCACCTTCATAGGGGCCACCACCCGTTACGCCATGATTAGCGCACCCCTGAGGAACCGGTTTGGGGCCGTATACAGGCTGGATTTCTACAGTGTCGAGAACATCAAGGAGATCGTTAGAAGGTCGGCCCAGATACTGGGGGTGGAGGCAGAGGAGGCCGGGCTGGAGGAGATCGCCCGTAGGGCCAGGGGCACACCCAGGGTGGCAAACAGGCTTCTCAAAAGGGTGAGGGACTACGCCGAGGTTATGGCCGAGGGAAGGATAACCGAGGCGGTAGCCAGGGAGACGATGGTCAGGCTGGAGGTCGACTCCCTGGGCCTGGATGAGATAGACCACAGGGTGCTACGCACTATCATCGAGAAGTACGACGGCGGGCCGGTGGGCCTGGATACCGTGGCGGCATCGATAAGCGAGGAGTCGGATACCATTCAGGACGTATACGAGCCGTACCTTCTTCAACTCGGGTTCCTGGGCCGGACCTCCCGGGGTAGGGTGGCGACCCGTGGGGCCTACCAGCACCTGGGCCTGGCATATCCGGAGAAGGCCGCTTCCGAACAGGGGTCGCTGTTCAATTGAGAATTTTCACCTTCATCGGGGCCTTCGTGGTAGGGGTCATTGCCGTCGTGGCCATAGGGGCGCTCTACCTCATGTGGAAACACCGGCAATGGCAGGAGGAGATGGGCGGGGCCTATAACAGCAAGGCTTCCTTCGACGGAGCCCATGACAGGCAGGACACGCCTGACCAGTAAGAGGGGTGAGTTAGGTTTGGGGGCAGACCCCCATTCTAACCTTCCCCCTGAGTGGGGAAGGAATGGCCTCCTTACCTCGAAGCCCCCGGCATGGTTCGACAGGCTCACCACGAGCGGGGGCTCCGCGCCTCGGCACTCCTTTTTTCGAGAAGCTTTTTAAACAGCCTCAAACCTCACAGCCCCGCGGCCTGCTGGGTCATGGAGTGGAGACGGGCGTAGACACCGCCGTTCCTCAGAAGCTCATCGTGGGTGCCTACCTCGGCAATCTTGCCATCGTCTACTACCACTATCCGGGAGGCGTTGCGAACGGTGGACAGCCGATGGGCTATAACCAGGGATGTCCTACCCACCAGAAGGCTGGCCAGGGCCTTCTGGATGAGAAGCTCTGTCTGAGTATCGATATTGGCCGTGGCCTCGTCTAGGATCAGGATTCGGGGGTCGGCCAGGACGGCCCGGGCGAAACTGATTAGCTGCCGCTGTCCCGCGCTCAGGTTGCCACCCCTCTCCTGAAGCTCGGTGTCATAACCCTCCGGGAGACGATTTATGAACTGGTCTGCCCCAACTATCCTGGCGGCTTCCTCTATCTCCTGGTCCGATGCGTCCAGACGTCCGTAGCGGATGTTATGTTTTACTGTGCCGGAGAAGAGGAACGGCTCCTGTAACACCATAGCGACATGCTTCGTGAGTGAGGCCCTGGTGACCTGGCGGATGTCCACCCCGTCTACAGTAATACACCCTTCAGTTACCTCGTAGAGGCGGGGGACCAGGGCAACAAGGGTGCTCTTGCCTCCGCCCGTAGGCCCTACCAGGGCCACCGTTTCTCCGGCCTCGATCCTCAGGTTGATGTCGTGAAGCACCTCGATGTCCTTGTTATAGCTGAAGCTGACGTGGTCGAATTGGAGTTCGCCTCTCATCGAAGTCAATTTCCGGGCCCCGGGGGCATCCTTGATCTCCGGCTCCACATCCAGGAGCTCGAATATCCGGATGCCAGAGGCCATGGCCCGCTGCACCTCTGTGTATTGCATGGTCAGGTTCCGCACCGGATCGAAGAACCGCTGGATGTACAAAGCGAAGGCCACCAGGACCCCCACCTCCAGGCCGCCTCCCAGGGCCTGGCGCCCGCCGAATATGATGACCAGGGCTAAGGCCAGGGCGCTAATTATCTCAACAACAGGCAGCACGGCAGAGGATAGTTTGCTGGCATCGAGGTTAGTGTTCAGATGTTTCATGTTTAGGGAATCGAAATTCTTCAGGTTCAGATCTTCCCTGCCCATGCCCTGGACCACCCTGATTCCCGATATGTTCTCCTGAAGGGCGGAGTTGACCCCAGCTATGGCCCTCCTCACGCTTAGGTAAGCTCTCCGGGCAAAGCCCTGCCAGTAGAAGAGGAGAAGGAACAGGAGGGGGAGAACGGCCAGGGTTATGAGGGCAAGCTGGGCGTCAATCAACAGCATCGCCACTACGATGCCACCCAGTATCATCACATCACCAAAGGCCAGGATGCCGGTGGTGAGGAACTCCTGAAGCTGGATGATATCGTTTTGCATCCGGGACATGATGCGCCCCACCTCGTTGCGGTCATAGAAGCTCAGGGAAAGTCCCTGTAGATGGGCGAAGAGCTTATTACGAAGGGCATAGAGGACAGACTGTCCCACTCGGGCCATCAGGACAAGTTGCACGTAGTTGGCACCCCAACCGACAAGGGCATTGGCAGCGAAGATCGCCACTACCCAGTCCAGCCGGCCCAGGTCTCCGGCTGTGATGGCATCGATAGCCTCGGCTACCAGCCAGGGGGAAACAACCATTGTAAGGGTGTGGACTAGCATGCCGATGGAGGCCACAATGACCAAACCCTTGTGGGGCCCCAGGAACGGCAGCAGCCGCGCCACTACTCGATGGGTGTAGAGACCCGCCTTCAGGTCGACCTCGTCCAGGCCTCCCATCCGACCGTGATAGTGCATATGCATGGCGTTAGCTTCTGAACTCCTGCGGGCCCCTTCAACCCTCGGGTGGGACCGGCTCCTGCTGAGCTGTGAATAGAGTGGGTCGGGGCAAGGTATCGGACGCGGCCTCCTGAGGTCTCAGCTGAAGCTCGTATATCTTCTGGTAGATACCTCCCCGGGATAGGAGCTCCTGGTGGCTTCCCCGCTCCACGATCTTTCCATTCTCCAATACCAGGATAACGTCTGCGTTTCTCACCGTGCTCAGTCTCTGGGCTATGATGAAGGTGGTCCGGCCCCTGATCAATTCTTTTAAGGCCTGCTGGATCAGCATCTCTGTCTCGGTATCTACACTTGCGGTAGAGTCGTCCAGGATCAGTATTCTGGGGTCCATGAGCAGGGTGCGGGCTATGGCGATCCGCTGTCTTTGGCCTCCGGAGAGGGTTGTGCCCCGCTCGCCGACCCAGGTATCGTAGCCCTGGGGAAGGGACTCAATGAAATCCGTGAGCCGGGCCGCCTCGGCGGCCCTTTCAACCTCCTCCATTGTGGCGTTATAGGCGCCGTAGGCGATGTTGTTCCTGATGCTATCGGCAAACAGGAACATCTCCTGCTGAACGATCCCCACCTCGCGGCGCAGGGACTTCAGGGTTACGTCCCCTACATTCATCCCATCTATGGTGATGGAGCCCTGGGAGACATCATAAAACCGCGGAATGAGGTGAACAATGGTCGTCTTTCCGCTCCCCGTGGCCCCCAGAAGGGCGACTACCTGCCCGGGGCTGATCTCGAAGTTGATGTCGTCCAGGGTTGGAACAGAGGAATCATAGCGAAAGCTCACACCCCGAAAAACCACGTGCCCCCGGACTCTGGGGAGCTCCACCGCGCCCGGTTTCTCCTGGACCGGAGACTCCGCATCGAGAATCTCGAAGATTCGTTCCCCGGAAGACGCTGCACGGGAGAACAACGTGATGACGAAACCGACTATCCGAACGGGGAAGGCTAATAGGATCAGGTAGAACACGAACTGGGCCAGCTCGCCCGGGGTGAGCCTGCCTTCGGCCACCTCTCGCCCTCCGACCCAAAGGATAGCCCCGGTGATCAGGGCAAAGATGAAGTTCATCAGGGGCGCATTGGAGGCCTGGAGCTTGCTGGCCAGCACATTCTCATCGGCCAGGTCCCGGGCCTTGCTGGCAAATACAGCGCTCTCATAGTCCTCTCGGGAGAAGGCCCTTACCACCCTGGCCCCGGACAGGTTTTCCTGGAGGAGGGCCCCCAACTGGCCGGTCATCTCCTGGATGTTACGCCATATCCACCTGAGGCGCCGGCTTACTAAAATGGCCCTGGCCGAGACCAGGGGCAGCGCTCCCAGGCTTATCAGCCCTAGCTTCCAGTTGGTTATAATCAGCACAGCGCTCACGCCCGCGAACAGCACTATCAGGTACACGGAGCGCACCAGCCCCAGGCTGATGAACCATCTCACTCCCTCAACGTCGGCCGTAGCCCTGGACATCAACTGGCCCGTTTGCTGTTTATCGTGATAAGCGTAGCTCAGGTGCTGGAGATGATCGTATAGCGCATTCCGAAGGTCGTAGGCAACCCTCTGAGAAATGTATTCGGATATGTAGGTCTGAATATAGGCGAAGATCGCACGGGCCACGGCGAAGGCCAGCACCACCAGTGCAAGCAGGACGAAAAGGCCAAGGGTGTCCTTCTCAATGAATTTGTCTATAGAGTCCCCAAGTAGGCGGGGCACCGCCAGGGAGAGGAGGGTAGATATGATGAGGGCAAAATAAGCAACCGCAAGTTGCTTCTTGTAGGGTCTAAGGAATGTAAGGAGACGAAGCAGATACCTCATAGCAGACAGATACCAAGCCTACCAGCATCTGTGGTTGGACTTCAAGAGCGCTCTTGGTATCTTAGTGGCATCTCGAACAGCACACCTCGATGGGTCAATGCGAGTGTGAGAACAACACAGTAGTCCGTATCTCGAAATGATCTCGGAGATGCCGACTAGGGGCTATATCAGAGGGAGACGGTACGGATGCTTCCAAGGAGGTCTGGGACAAAAAGCCCTAGCGGGCCAGTACCAGTCTCAGGCCGTTGAGGGAGTCCAGCCCATCGGTGGAGTACTTGTATTCAAGGGCTTGAATAGTCCTATCGTAGAATGCTCTCACTTCATAGAGGGCCAACTTCATCTCGCTCTTCATCTCCAAAGGAACCACCTGAACGGCATCTTTAAATCTGGCGGAGTTCATTTTGATGTCCCGGCCCAGGATCTCAAGCAAATCTCTCACACTATCGAATTTGATCTCACCAGACCCTTCCTCCTGGAACACCACCTTTATGGCCTGGTCCCGCTGCTTCTCCTGCACTAGAATCGGGACCATTGCCAGGTGTTCCTCCAGGTTTCCCATGAGGGTCTCGAATTTCTCATAATCGCCCTCTTGAGCCATCTCAACCATCTCCTCGGCTCGCCGGTTTGCCAGCTTGACATGCAGCTTGGCCTCAGCATCTTTGGAGGTTGCGAGGGTAAGCTGGACCTTTTCGGAGAACTCTTTGACCGGGTACAGCAGGTCATCCGGCATGCTGTCAGAGGAGGCCTTGAACGTGCCCGCGCCTATGAGAAATATCACCAACAGCACGGCAAAGGCCATAGCGCCCCTGTATCCCAATTTAGGCCACGAGACCCGTGGCAGCCATCTATGAGGCCTACGCTGGCCCGCAGAGGCGACGATTCTTTGGAACGCCACCTTCTTGAAGTGAGAGGATGGCTCAAGGGTCAATGCTTGTCTGAGGCCGGTGGCTATTCGCAGAAGAGGCGCAATGGCATTGGCGTGTCCGGGGTAAAGCTCCAGACACTTTTCAACTGAGTATCCACCGATTACCAGATCGATGCAGTGGCTGAGGGCGTCCTCCAACTGGCTTTCAACGTAGGGGCCACGGAAAGGTAGAGGAAGGTTCCGCCTGGTCTCCGACTTAAGCTCCGGGTTAGGGTCCGCTAAGGGAGACCTGATCACCGCCTGGGCGATTAGAAGCAGCGGCTCCAGCTCTTTGGCGTGCTCAGGATAACGACCAAGGCACTCCTCGAAGGTTTCCCCCCTCCGAAGAGCCTCCAGGCACTGGTCAAGGAGATCTTCAATCCCCTCAGGCATCACCATACTCCGTCGCGAATATCCTCCGTATCGCCACCAGCGCGCTGTGTTGCGAAGCCTTCACTGCGCCCTCGGTCTTACCCAGGACCTTAGCCGTCTCGGCTATAGAGAGGTCCGCGGCCAATCTCATGCTCAGGACCTGCTGCTGGGCCTGGGTCAGACGGGTCAGGGCTTTTTTCAGGCGAGCCATAGTCATGTTGATTACGGCTTTATCGTGGGGTGAAGGTCCAACACTGGGCACATTATCTTCTATCGGCATAGTCTGTCGTTTGGATATCCTCCGTAGATGATCCACTACAACGTTGTGGGCAATGCGAAAGAGCCACGCGGCTATAGACACCCCCCGCCACTGAAAGGAGCCTATCGACTTAAGGGCCTTTAAGAAGACCTCTTCGGTCAGGTCCTCGGCGTCGGGTGGGTTTCCTACGCGCACGTATATGTAACGGTAGACCTTGTCGAAATACTCTTCGTAGATCTGCTCAAAGGCCCTATCGTCACCCGTCTTGGCGCTCTGAACCACCTGTTCTTCATTTTGCACAACACATCTCCGTCTTTCGCTGCTCGGATCTCCTCGACCGGGCACGCGGTGGGCGCGCTGCCGTGCATATACTATAACGAATGCACAATGACAAGGGTAGCGATTTCGGGCGTGTGATAAAATGTACTAATCGCAGTCTGTGCAATAGCGTAAAGAGGGAATCCATATTCAGGCATGGAATTCGTAGCACAACCGTTCCAGATACGAGCCATCAGGCGCGAGGACATCAGGCAGGTACTGGAGGTGGAAAGGGATGCCTTCCCCACCCTGTGGCCTCCCACGTCCTTCAAGAAGGAGATGCAAAACAGGCTGGCCAGATACCTGGTGGCCGTAAGGCCGCGGACCCTGATGACGGAAGGTGTCTCCGACAGTGGCGAAACAGGGGGGCCTGATCCGTTGACATCTGACCCGGCGCCTCCCTACGGAGCTTGGCGAAGATGGCTGGAGAGCCTGAGGCGGCTTTTGCCCTCGATGAGCGGGTCGCAGAGTAGGGAATTCCTGCTGGGCTATCTGGGTCTCTGGAAGGTAGTGGACGACTCTCACATCATCTCGGTAGGGGTGAGAACCCCGCATCGCCGCCTCGGAGTGGGGGAGTCCCTTGTGATCCGCGCCATCGAGACCAGCCTGGAATGGCGTATCCGTTTCATAACCCTGGAGGTCCGGGTCTCGAACCTCGCCGCCCAGGCCCTCTACGAGAAGTACGGGTTCAAGAAGATGGGAGTGCGGAAGCGGTACTACAGGGACAACAACGAAGATGCCCTAATCATGACCACCGACCCAATTGCGACAGAGGAATTTCAACGGGAATTCCAGCACCTGAAGGGGGTCCACGCCGAGAAGCTGGCCCGGCACCTTGTCCTGGACATCCCCGTTACATCCTAGGCCCCGAGGCCTTAGCCGTATCTCAATACCTTATCAGAGGAACCTATATGACCAGCCTCTCTGATCTATTTGCCCGTGTGGATGACGCCTACGACGAGATAATCGGACTGGAGCAGGCCCTCGTCCGCATACCCTCGGTGAACACCGGGTTCATGCCCACGGGGGACGAGACCAAGGTGTGCCGCTTCATCAGCGATAAGCTGGCCAGTGAAGGGATAGAGGGAGAGATCCTGGAATCGGCGCCGGGCAGGGGGAACTACTTCGCCCGACTAAAA
>JADFJI010000034.1 GCA_022566235.1 Chloroflexota bacterium | reverse complement strand
ATTCCCTTCGCGCACCGGTTGCCATCTCACCACCCCCCGCACAAATGAATACCCCCTCGCCCTTAGGGGCGAGGGGGGTTTCTCGCGGTGCCACCCTAGTTGGCCTGTGCCTCAACACCGTTAGGTATAGGGGCCACCGGCCATCTCTCTCAGGTACGTCCCCGAGTTCTCGGGGGAATACTCTGGGCTCTGCTAACGGTGCCCAATCCGGCCAGCCCTACCGCCCCGACGGCGTCGGGGGTTCGGGTGGCGACTCCCGGGTCCATTCGGCTTCTGCGCTGGGGTCGGCTTCCACCTGCTCCGACTCTCTGGGCCCCCGCTTTCAGGCCTACTACTCCCGTTCCCGGTCTTTATGTGTTGTTATGTCTCCTCACGATACTATTGGATGTGGAGAGCTGTCAACCGTTGCTTTTATGCCTCTCTATCATCATCCCCCGTATCCATACCGCTCAATCCAGACCTCTCTCACCTGGTCCTCGCTGATGCCCGAATTGAAGGTGTAGGCTGGGGACAGCACTGGCATGGCCGTCTCCACCTTGATCTTCACCACCGTGTTTACGGGGTATTGCTTCCCCTCCCGTTCCCAGAACCCCCCGGCCACCTGGTCGTAGATGGGGCCTTTGTGGACCAGCTCGGCCCGCCCTTTGAATCGATAACCCTTACGCAGGACCGGGTCCACCACGTTTATCTCAATATGGGGATTGGTTCGTAAATTCCTGATGGTGTTGGGGGAGTCGATATCGCAGAAGGCCAGGTGCTCATCATCCAGCACTACGATGGAACCCTTGGGCGAAAGATTGGGCTTCCCTTCAGAGTCCGCCGTCGCCACAAAGCAAAGCCTCATCCGCTGGACTAGCTCTTTCATCTCTTTGGTGATCTTGGCCATTCCTCTCACCTTTCAAAAAAGGTTGCCGCCTATTACCCTTTCCGCGCCACCACTTCCCGAACTGCGACCTGGATCTTTTCGGGGGTCAGGCCCCTGAGCTGCAGCAGCTCGTCGGCCTCGCCGGAATGCGAATAGACGTCCTCGATGGCGACGGTCGACACCGGCACAGGACAGTTCTCCACCAGTACCTGGGACACGATGCTGCCCAGGCCTCCGTGCTTAAGGTGCTCTTCCGCCGTGACAATCGCTCCCGTCTCGTGAGCGCACCGGATAATGCATTCCTGGTCTATGGGCTTCAGGGTAGATACGTTCACGACGCGGGCGTCGATACCTTCCTGGGCCAGGGTACCGGCGGCCTCCAGGGCCTTCGCCACCATGATTCCCGTCGCCAGTATGGAGACGTCACCGCCGGGCCTGAAAACCGAGGCCTTGCCTGGCTGGAAGCGATATCCCTCGGGGCAGATAAGGGGGGTGGCGGGGCGGCTCAGCCGGATGTAACACGGGCCGTCCATCTCGGCCACCGAGCGAATCACCTGGGCCGTCTCCCGGGCGTCGGCGGGCACCACCACGGTGAACCCCACCAGCGAGCACATGAGGGCCAGGTCCTCGATCCCGTGGGCCGACATCCCATCGGACCCGGTTATTATCCCCGCGTGTGTGACCACGATCTTGACGTTGGCACGGGCCTGGGCGATGCTGATGCGTATCTGGTCGAAGGGCCGCCCCGAGCCGAATACGGCAAAGGTGCTGACGAAGGGAATTTTCCCCGAGGAGGCCAGCCCCGCGCTTATGCTCATCATGTTCTGCTCGGCGGCCCCGCAGTCGAAGAACCGATCGGGGAACTCTTTGGCGAAGAAGGTGGTCATGGTGGACTTGTTGAGGTCGCCACCGATGACCACGATGTTGGTGTTCTCCCGGCCCAGTTCCAGCAGGGTTTTTCCGTAGGCCTCTCGAGTTGAAGCTTGGGTGACCAAGGCGTCAGCTCAACTCTTGAAGCGCTTTTTGGAGCTGCTCGGGGTTAGGGGCCTTACCGTGGAACTCGGGGTTGTCCTCCATGAAGCTGACCCCTTTGCCCTTGGTGGTATGGGCGATGATGGCGTGCCGCTCCCCGTCCTGCTGGTGTGCCGCCTCCAGGGCATCCACCACCTGGGCCAGATCGTGGCCGTCGATCTCCTTTACCGTCCACCCGAAGGAGGCCCACTTGTCGGCTATAGGCTCGATCTCCATAGCCTCGCTGGTGTGGCGGTCGTTCTGAATCCTGTTCCTGTCCACTATAGCCACCAGGTTGTCCAGCCTGAAGTGAGAGGCGGCCATTGCCGCTTCCCAGACCTGGCCCTCGTCGCACTCGCCATCGCCAATCATCACGTATACCGTGTAGTCCCGGCCGTCGAGGCGGCCAGCCAGGGCTGCGCCGATGCCGAAGGAGAGCCCCTGGCCCAGGGACCCGGCGCATTGTTCCACCCCCGGCGTCATGACGTGGCAGTGTCCCTGGAGCAGACTTCCAACTTTCCTGAACGTCTGCAGTTCCTTCACGTCGAAGTAGCCCGCCTCGGCCAAAACTGAGTATAGGACGGGCACACAGTGACCCTTGCTCAGGATGAACCGGTCCCGGTCCAGCCAGTGGGGATCGGAGGGGTTGTGTCTAAGGACCCGGAAATAGAGGGCTGTGAGAAGCTCTACCGCGGAGAGTGAGCCTCCGGGATGTCCGCTTCCCGCCGCTGCCGTCATCTTTACGATGTGGCGCCTGATGACACGGGCTCGGGACTCCATCTCCTGAAGAGAAAGACGGCCTGAAGATGGCTTATTCCCATCTTTGGGCATCTGTGTTTGGGCTGAGGCGTCTGAACGTGAGAGCACTTTAGCCGAAGGGTCTTTCATGTTGTGGGATCGAGGCCAGATTACACCGTCTCATGCCCGGCAGTGGCATTATAATGTACCCTCCCTCCCTCTGTCTATAATATAACTGACCACATTCGGAACAATGGGGGAAGTTAGGATGGTGCGAACAATCTGCGTGCCGGACGAGTACAACAGCTTGACACCTTTGGGGCACGCTGCTAGACTACTCGTTTGTCACCATCGCGTGGTGACTGAGGCGTGTGGCCAAAATCGGCAGGCAATAATACGTTTTGTAATCGGTATGGATTAGGCAGATGCCAACGGTAAGTCAACTCATAAGGAAGGGCCGGAAAAAGGTCACGAAAAAGACCAAGGCCCCCGCCCTTAGGGTGTCCTATAACGTACTGAAAAACAGGCAGGTCAAGAACCTTAACGCTCCTCAAAAGAGGGGGGTTTGTGTACTGGTCAGGACCGTCACGCCAAAGAAGCCGAACTCGGCGCTGCGAAAGGTGGCCCGCGTAAGGCTGACCAACGGGATGGAAGTGACCGCGTATATCCCCGGAGAGGGCCACAACCTTCAGGAACACTCTGTGGTGCTGATCCGGGGTGGTAGGGTGAAGGACCTGCCTGGAGTAAGATACCACATCATAAGGGGGTCGCTGGACGCCTCTGGAGTAGAAAATCGGCGGCAAGGCCGAAGCAAGTACGGCGCGAAGAAGAACCGTTCCACAGGCGACTAGCATTTGAGGCCCCTGCCCCAAGGTTTGCTGTAGGGATATGCCCCGTGCCTTTCGTGGCGCTTCGTCATTCAATGGCGTAGTCTCAAGACGGGGCAGCACTCTTTCGGGACGGAGTTTAGCAAAAGGTATTGGTATGCCCTGGTGTAGGGGTGAAGGCAAAAAGTAGGGTACTGAGGCTAATAGAGTAAGGATATGGCCAGACGAAGACCAGCTGTGAAGAGGCTTGTGGCCCCCGATCCCAAGTATCAGAGCGAGATGCTGGGAAGGTTCATCAACAAGACGATGCAGCGGGGCAAGAAAAGCGTAGCCCAGAAGATCGTCTATTCGGCTCTTGAGATAGTGGAGAACACGGAAAAGAAGAACTGCATGGACGTTTTCCAGCAGGCTATTAGAAACACTACCCCTATGCTGGAGGTAAAACCCCGCCGGGTGGGTGGGGCTACCTATCAGGTGCCCATAGAGGTGCGCCCTGACCGAAGCTTAACCCTGGCCATGAGATGGATACTGGCTGCGGCCAGGGCCAAGACCGGTAAACCCATGGCCCAGCGCCTGGCCGAAGAGATCATAGACGCTTCCAAGGGGCAGGGGGCGGCAGCCAAAAGACGAGAGGACCTCCACCGTATGGCCGATGCCAACCGGGCCTTTGTTCACTACAGGTGGTAGGTGGGACCAACCGACTGATGTCACAGACACAGACCTTAAAAAAGAACGGAGTAGATAGCGGGCCGAAGCCTCCCTTGGAGCAGGTCCGCAACATCGGGTTCATCGCCCACATCGACGCTGGAAAGACCACCGTCACCGAGAGGGTGCTCTTCTATACCGGCCGTATCTACAAGATGGGTGAGGTGCACGATGGCACCACCGTGATGGACTGGATGGACCAGGAGCGGGAACGGGGCATCACCATAACTGCGGCGGCCGCCACCACTCACTGGAAAGACCACACCATCAACATCATCGATACCCCGGGCCATGTGGACTTCACCGCCGAGGTGGAGCGCAGCCTCAGGGTTCTCGACGGCGGGGTCGTCGTATTCGATGCTGTCGCGGGGGTGGAGTCTCAGTCGGAGACCGTCTGGCGTCAGGCCGATAAGTATTCCGTCCCTCGTATCTGTTTCGTGAACAAGATGGACCGGGTAGGCGCCGATTTCTATCGAACGGTGGATATGATCGCAAGCCGCCTGAATGCCAAGCCCGTGCCTGTACAGCTTCCCCTGGGCAGCGAGGGCGGCTTCGAGGGTATTATCGACCTGGTCGAAAATGTGGCTATCATCTATCCGGAGGACGGTCCATCGGAGGGTATCGAGGTCCAGATCCCCGAGAAATACGCGGAAACGGCGGCCAGATATAGGGATTCCTTGATAGAACGGGTGGCGGAGACCGACGATGAGCTGGTCACCAAATACCTGGAGGGGGCAGAGATCACCGTTCAGGAGATAAAGCGAGGCCTTCGTAAGGCTACCATCTCCAACCAGTTGGTGCCGGTCCTGTGCGGCAGCGCCCTTAAGAACAAGGGGATCCAGTTGATGCTGGATGCCGTGCTGGACTATTTGCCGTCCCCTCTGGACGTGCCTCCGGTAAAGGCCGTAAGCAACAAGACCGGCGAAGAGGTGACCAGGGAGCCCTCCGAGCAAGCTCCTTTCGCTGCCCTGGCCTTCAAGGTGGTCACGGACCCGTACGTGGGGAGATTGGTCTATTGCCGGGTCTATTCAGGAAAGATCAAGTCCGGTGCAACGGTCTACAACTCGACCCAGGGGTACAAGGAGCGGATCGGACGCCTCCTTGAGATGCACGCCAATCATCGTGAAGAGGTGGAGGAGACCTCCGCCGGAGATATCATCGCGGCCATAGGCCTGAAGAACACCTACACGGGCGATACTATCTGCGATATGCACGCTCCAATCCTTCTCGAATCTATCAGCTTCCCCGAGCCCGTAATATCCGCGTCGGTAGAACCCCGGTCAAGGGGTGATCAGGACCGGCTAACCCATGCCCTGGCCAAGATGGCCGATGAGGACCCGACCCTGAAAGTGTACCAGGACGACGACACGGGCCAGACGGTGATAGCGGGCATGGGAGAGATGCACCTGGAGGTGACGGTCGAGCGGATCAGGCGGGAGCAGGGGGTCGATGCACGGATGGGCAAACCCCAGGTGGCCTATCGGGAGACTATCACAGTGGCGATCAGGGCCACGGGACGGCTGGTGAAACAGACCGGTGGTCACGGACAATTCGCCCACGTGGTAATAGAGATGGAGCCCCTGGAACCGGGTCAGGGGTTTGAGTTTGTCGATAAGATCCGTGGTGGAGATATTCCCAGGGAGTTCATCCCATCGGTGGAAAAAGGCGTCAGAGGAGCCCTTACCGCCGGTGTTCTGGCCGGGTTCCCCCTGGTGGACCTGAAAGTGACCCTGGTGGACGGCAATTTCCACCCCGTGGACTCCTCGGATATGGCCTTCCAGATGGCCGGGGCCATGGCCCTGAGGGAGGGAGCAAAGAAGGGCAAACCCGTTCTGCTGGAGCCGGTAATGAACCTGGAGATCATCACCCCTGGCGAGTTCCTGGGAGATATCCTGGGAGATGTTACTGCGCGACGGGGCCATATAAAAGGCTTCGAGGGTAGGGGGGATATCCAGACGGTAAAGGCGTTCGTCCCCCTGTCCGAGTGCTTCGGGTATGCGACCCAGATACGCTCTCTGAGCCAGGGCCGGGCGACGCATTCAATGGAGTTCTCACACTATGAACCCGCTCCGGAAAAGGTTGTTGAGCAGACGGTAGTCAAAGGTAGGTAAACGTAATGGCCAAGCAGAAGATACGGATAAAACTCAACGCCTACGATCATAAGATCCTGGACCAGTCGGCGGAGCAGATTGTGGATGCCGCGGAGAGGACCGGGGCAGGGGTCATAGGCCCTATCCCCCTGCCAACCAAGATAAAGAAGTTCTGTGTGATCCGCTCCTCCAATACCTTCAAGGACTCCAGGGAGCAGTTCGAGATTCGTACTCACAAGAGGCTTATCGAGGTGCTGGACCCCACCCCCAAGACCATAGACGCCCTTACCCTGCTAAACCTGCCGGGAGGGGTGGACATAGAGATCAAACTGTAGATTATTTCAGCCACGGGATTCCGTGGCTGGGCTTTAGAGGAATATTGTAGGATGTTAAAGGGCATATTAGGCAAGAAGCTGGGCATGACTCAGCGATTCAGCGAAGACGGGACGCTGCATGCTATCACCGTCATCCAGGCCGGCCCCTGCACCGTGACCCAGGTGAAAACGCTGGAGAAGGACGGATACCAGGCGGTGCAGATAGGGTACGGAGACGTGAAGCGTATATCGAAGCCAATGAAGGGGCACTTCGGATCGATGGGCCCCTTTAGACACTTGAGAGAGTTCAGGGTAGATGACCTGGAAGGGGTAGAGCGGGGAGCACGGGTGGAAGTGACCATCTTCGAGCCCGGCGATAAGGTAGACGTGACCGGCGTGTCCAAGGGCAAGGGGTTTGCGGGAGTGGTCAAGCGCCACCATTTCAGCGGTGGCCCGAAGACCCACGGCCAGTCCGATCGGCACCGCGCGCCCGGGTCCGTGGGAGCCGGCACCACCCCGGGTAGAGTGACCAAGGGATTCAGGATGGCCGGGCACATGGGAAACCGCAGGGTGACCGCCCGAAAGCTCACGGTCCTGGCGGCAGACCAGGAACGGGGCCTCCTCCTGATCAAAGGCGCTGTTCCAGGGGCCCTGAACGGCCTGGTGGTGGTGAGAAAAAGCGAGGGCTAATGCCCCGTCCTGAACGATATAAAGATGCAGATACCGCTTAAAAACAGCTCGGGTAAGGTGGTGAGAGAGATCGCCGTGAGCGACGGTCTCTTCGGCCTGCCCTTGACAAGCAACCTGAGGGGTCTAATCCATCAGGCGGTGACGCGGCAGAGGGCTAACGCTCGCAGCGGCACAGCCAGCACCAAGACTCGGGCCCAGGTGATTGGGAGCACCCGAAAACTCTTTCCTCAAAAAGGAACGGGAAGGGCCCGGGCGGGGAGCGTTAAGTCCCCTCTCAGGAGGGGCGGCGGCGTAGCCTTCGGGCCTCACCCCCGCAGCTACCGACAGCGAATGCCCAAGAAGATGCGCCGCCTGGCTATCAGGGGCGCTCTTTCTTCCAAAGTGGCCGACGGCCGCCTGATCGTGGTCGATAGCCTGGGCATAAAGGAACCCAAGACCAGGGAGATGGTCAAAGTCCTCACCGCCCTGGGCCTGGAATCTTCGGCCCTGGTGGTCACTCCCGAGCCTCAAGAGAACGCGGTGAGGTCTGCCCGTAACCTGCAGAGGGTCAAGACCCTGCCCGCACGCTATCTCAATGTGTTGGACCTGTTGACGTACGACCTGCTGGTCATGGAACTGGGCGCGGTGAGGAAGGCCGAGGAGCTGTGGGCTCCCGAGGGGCCTCCACCCGAAGACCCTCAGGAGGAGGCCAAACCAGCCGTCAAGAAGAGGGAGACGAAACCCCGGAAGGCAAAGGTGCCGGACGACACCTTGGAGAAGGCACCGGTGGCCAGCGAGAAGAAGGCGAGGAAGCCCTCGAAAACAAAGACGCTGGAAGTCAGCTTAGAGAAAGAGCTGGCGGCCGGCGAAAAGAGGGCGAGGAAGCCCCGGAAGGCGAAGGTGGCGGACGACACTTTAGAAAAGGGCCAGGTGACCAGCGAGAAGAAGGAGAAGAAGCCCGCGTCGCCCCGCAAGAGGGCCGCCCGCAAACCGAAAGTGGAAGAGAAGACATGAGATGCTTGTCCACTACCTCCGACACTTCCTCCTTCTCCTGTCCCGCAGGCAGGACCTGTGGGAAGGACTGGGAAGATCGGGGCGGGCTTGAGGAAGGGCGAAGGTCCTAACAAAAGCTATGGAACTTCTAGAAGTACTGAGAAGGCCAGTGATAACCGAGAAGAGCACCTCTCTTCAAGAAGTGGGTAAGTACGCTTTCGAGGTGGCCTCCAGGTCCAACAAGATTCTGATCAAGGCCGCGGTGGAGAAGGCCTTCAATGTTAAGGTCACGGCGGTCAACGTGATGACGGTGCGTGGCAAGACCAAGGTCATAGGTCGTCGAAAGGTCCGAATGCCATCCTGGAAAAAGGCTATAGTGACCCTTAAAGAAGGGGAAAAGATCGAGCTGTTCGAGGGTGTCTAGGCCGCTTCGCTCCCTCGGCAACCAAAAAGCTTGTATATTGATGTTCAAGGTGATGTAGATGGCTCTGAAGATTTACAAACCAACCTCTCCCGGAAGAAGAAACGCAACCGGCTCATCCTTCGAGGAGATCACAAAAAGCAAACCGGAGAAGAGTCTCCTACGGCCTCTGAAGAAGAGCGCCGGCAGGAACATGCGGGGAAAGATAACTGTGCGCCACCGGGGCGGCGGTGCCAAGCGTCGTCTCAGGATCATCGACTTCAAACGGGACAAGCTGGGAGTGCCGGGCAGGGTTGCGTCTATCGAGTACGACCCGAACAGGACGGCCCGGATCGCCCTGATCTTTTACTTGGACGGAGATAAGAGGTATATCCTGGCCCCCTGGGGCCTGAAAGTCGGGACCATGATCTCGTCTGGAGAGAACGCGGAGATCAAGGTGGGGAACGCCCTCCCCCTGAGAGCGATGCCCACGGGCACTACTATACACAACATAGAGCTGCGGCCCGGCAAAGGTGGACAGATGGTTAGAGGCAGTGGCACCGCGGCCCAGCTTCTGGCAAAAGACGGGAAATATTCCCTGGTGCGGCTTCCCTCGGGTGAGCTGCGAAGGGTGGACAGCGAGTGCATGGCCACCATCGGTCAGGTGGGCAATCCGGACGAGAAGAACATAAAGCTGGGGAAGGCCGGCAGGAATCGCCACCGAGGCCGCCGACCTTCGGTGCGGGGCTCGGCCATGAACCCTCGGGACCACCCCCACGGCGGGGGCGAGGGCCGGTCTCCCATAGGCATGCCCGGCCCTAAGACCCCGTGGGGCAAGCCGGCTCTGGGCTATCGCACCCGTAGAAAGAACAAATCCAACAAGATGATTGTCAGGAGACGCAAGTAGCATGTCCAGATCCGTGAAAAAGGGCCCCTTCGTCGATCAAAAGCTGATGAAAAGGATCCTGGCGACAAGGTCCACGGCGGCTCGCAAGGTGGTGATAAAAACCTGGTCCCGCGCCTCGGTTATCGTGCCAGACATGGTGGGACACACCATAGCGGTGCATGATGGCCAGCGGCACATGCCCATCTTCATAGTCGAGGACATGGTGGGCCATCGTCTGGGTGAGTTTGCTCCCACCAGGCGTTTCAGGGGCCATGCCGGCCGCACGGAGCAGACCGTGCGCAGAATCTAGGGAGTCGGAATGAGGAGTGTAAGACAGTGGAGGTAATGGCCAGGGTTAAAGGAACCCGTGTGTCACCCAAGAACCTGCGTGTCGTCACCAACTCGGTGAAGGGGATGAAGGTGGATGATGCGATCACGGCCCTCAGGTTTACTACCACCCCCCTGGCAAAGATAGTGATGAAAGCGGTGCAATCGGCGGCCGCCAATGCGGAGAACAACTTTCAGATGAACCGAGACGGGCTGCGGATAGTGAAAATATATGCAGACCAGGGCCCCACTTTGAAGAGGTTTAGGGCGAAGCCCCGGGGCCGGGTCGCCCCGATACTGAAGCGAAGCAGCCACCTGACCGTGATAGTCGACGAGGACGAGG
Organism: Chloroflexota bacterium; assembly: GCA_022566235.1. GTDB lineage: Bacteria > Chloroflexota > Dehalococcoidia > Plut-88900 > Plut-88900 > JACZVB01. Next base: position 922 of record JADFJI010000034.1, on the reverse strand, counting down.
AGGCATAAGTGGGACAGAAGGTCCATCCGATCGGTTTTCGCCTCGGCATCACCAGGGATTGGGATGCCAAATGGTTCGCGGCCAAGGGTATCCAGTACAGGAAACTCCTGGCCGAGGATATGACTATTCGCAGAACCATTCTGAAAAACCACAGCGATGCTGCCATCTCGAAGGTTGAGATCGAGCGGGGCGCCAACGAGATCATATCGACTATCCATACCGCTCGGCCCGGCATAGTGATAGGGCGCGGGGGCCAGCGAGTCGATGAGCTGAGGGCCATATTGGAGGCTAAGACGGGCAAACGGGTCCGCCTGAATATCCAGGAGATCTCCCAGCCGGAGCAGGATGCCTACCTGGTCGCCAGAAATATAGCCGATCAACTGGTGCGCAGGGTGTCCTACAGAAGGGCCGTTAGGCAGGCGGCCACCCGCTGCATGCAGACGGGCATTCAGGGGATCAAGATAATCTGCTCTGGCAGATTGGGGGGGGCGGAGATCGCTCGAAATGAGAAACAGCGTGACGGTCGGGTGCCCCTCCATACCCTAAGGGCGGATATAGATTACGGCATAGCCGAGGCCATTACTACCATGGGGGTTATCGGCGTCAAGGTTTGGATATACAAGGGTGACATCCTGCCGGAGCCGAAACGGGTCGAGGCCGAAGAGATGCAGCCGATAAGCGTTACCATACCCAGCGGCAAGGGTCAGGATCAGGAAGAGGAACAGGAGCAGGAACAAGAGGCAGAGGATGCTGCAACCGAAACGAGTGAAGTATCGGAAGGCTCACCGGGGACATCGTAGGGGAACGGCCCATGCCGGCACCGCGTTGACCTTCGGTGAGTTCGGCCTGAAGGCCCTGACCCGCGCCTGGCTTACCAGCAGGCAGATAGAGGCGGCCCGTCGCGCCATCACTCACCACGTCA
>JADFJI010000380.1 GCA_022566235.1 Chloroflexota bacterium | reverse complement strand
CCTGCTGGAAGAAGTGGCCAAATTCCGTGCCGCCCGTAAGGTCTGGGCGAAGGTTATGAGGGACCGGTTCAAGGCTAAGAACCCCCGGTCCTGGATGGTGCGGTTTCACACCCAGACAGCCGGGGCCAGCCTGACGGCCCAGCAACCGGAGAACAACATCGTTCGGGTCACCATCCAGGCCCTGGCCGCCGTCCTGGGCGGCACCCAGTCGCTGCACACCAACTCCATGGACGAGGCCCTGGCCCTCCCATCTGAGAAGGCTGCGACCATCGCCCTGCGCACCCAGCAGATCATCGCCAGCGAGAGCGGTTGCGCCGACGTGATAGACCCACTGGCCGGCTCTTATTATGTCGAGCACCTGACCCGGACCCTGGAGGACGAGACCTGGAAGTACCTGGAGAAGACCGAGGAGTTCGGCGGCGCCCTGGGCGCCATAGAGCAGGGCTTTATCCAGAGGGAGATTCAGGAGAGCGCATTCAGATTTCAGCGGGAGATCGAAAACAACCAGCGCATCGTGGTGGGGGTCAACAGATATGAGAGCACCCAGCCTCCCCTGGAGGGTACCCTGAAGATAGACCCGGCCCTGGCCAGAAAACAGATCGGGAGTTTGACCCGGGTCAAGGAGCAGAGGGACCAGAAGAAGGTGCAAAACGCCCTGGCGCAGCTACGAGAGGCAGCCCTGGGCGAAGCCAACACCATGCCGGTCATCCTGGAATGCGTCGAGGCCTACGCCTCCCTGGGCGAGATCAGCGACGTGCTTAGAGATGTTTTCGGCGAGTACGAAGCCTCGGTGGCCTACTAAGTGCCAAAATACATCGGTACGCCCCTCAAGGTTCGACCTTCAGGCCACCCTCCTTGTGAACGAAGCGGGACAGGGGCCTGTCCTGAGTCTATCGAAGGGATGGTCGGAACTGTTATTGAACACTATCCTGTATCTCTAACTTGACGCTACCACAAACAGGTGCCCCCAATACGGGGCCCGTGACCGCTAAACACATTCAACTAGAGGTAACGAAATGGACTTTCTTCTAACCGAGGAGCAGAAGCTGCTCCAGAACAACGTGCGGGACTTCGCCCGGAAGGAGATCGCCCCCTCGGCCGCCCGCATAGACCAGGATGAGGAGTTCCCCCAGGAGAACGTCAAGAAGATGGGGGAGATGGGTCTGATGGGAGTGACCATCGACCCGAAGTACGGGGGCAGCGGCGGCGGCTACATCGAGCTGGCAATAGTCTGCGAGGAACTGGCCCGGGTCTGTGCTTCGACGGCGGTGATCTATATATCCAGCCTCTCCCTGGCGGCCAAGTGCATCGAGTCCTTCGGGTCGGAGGAGCAGAAGTCCACCTATCTCACCCCACTGGTCAGGGGCCAGAAGCTCGCGGCCTTCGCCCTGACGGAGCCCAATGCGGGTAGTGATATCGCCTCTCTGCGGACCACGGCCGTCTCCTACGAAGGGAACTACTTCCTCAATGGTAGCAAGACCTTCATAACAAACGGGGACGTGGCCGATACCCTGGTGGTCTTCGCCACCGTTGACCTCAGCCTGGGATCCAAGGGAATATCCGCCTTCATCGTGGAAAAGGACAGCCCCGGCTTCACGGCCCGCAACGAGAGGGGGAAGATGGGCATGAGGGGGTCCACCACCGCGGAGCTGTTCTTCGAGGACTGCAAAGTGCCTGAAGAGAACCGGCTGGGGGAGGTGGGCAAGGGGATGCGCATGGCCCTCCACACCATCGGCGCTAGCCGCATAGCCATTGCGGCCCAGGCGGTAGGAATCGCCCATGCGGCGTTGGAGGCCGCCCTCACCTATTCACAGCACCGCCACCAGTTCGGCAACCCGATATCGGAGTTCCAGGCCATCCAGTGGATGCTGGCCGACATGGCGACCAGGATCAACGCCGCCCGCCTCCTCACCTACCAGGCCGCCGATCTCCAGGGGCGGGGAGAGCCGTTCTCCCGTGAGTCGGCCATGGCCAAGCTCTTTGCCAGCGAGACCGCCACCTTCGTCACCTCCAAGGCCGTTCAGATCCACGGCGGCTACGGATACTTCAAGGAGAGCCCCGTGGAGAGGTATTTCCGGGACGCCAAGGTTACCGAGATATACGAGGGAACCTCCGAGGTGCAGCGCATGGTCATAGCCAGGGACCTCCTGAATCAGGGGCTGTGACCCCGGCCTATCTACCCAGGGAGTAGAAGATGGAATCATCGTCGGAAGCGGTCTGCA
>JADFJI010000379.1 GCA_022566235.1 Chloroflexota bacterium | reverse complement strand
GGAGGTGGCGACCACGAACTGGAAACCCCGGAGGAGAGGCCCGGGGTGATCATGCTGGTGGGGTTGCAGGGTTCGGGTAAGACTACGACGGCGGCGAAGCTGGCCCTTCACCTCAGGCGGTCCGAACAGGCCTCTATCATGGTGGCGGCAGACCTTCAGAGGCCCGCCGCGGTGAAGCAGCTAGAGATTCTGGGCAAGCAGTTAAACATCCCCGTCTACAGCGAAGATATCTCGTCCAATCCGGTGGACGTGTCCTCGAGAGGGGTCAAACAGGCCAAAGAACAGCAGGTGGACTGGGTCATAGTGGACACTGCCGGGCGGCTGAACATAGACGAAGAGCTCATGGACGAGCTCTCGAAGATTAAACGTGCCATTTCGCCTTCGGAGGCGCTGCTGGTGGTAGATGCCATGACCGGGCAGGATGCAGTGCGGGCCGCCGAGGAGTTCCACCGCCGGGTGGGCCTCACGGGCCTGATTCTCACCAAGATGGACGGCGACGCCCGGGGCGGAGCCGCTCTGTCCATCTCCTCGGTAACCGGGCTGCCGATAAAGTTCATAGGCGTAGGAGAGAAGGCGGATGCCCTGGAGGCCTTTCACCCCGACCGCCTGGCTTCCCGTATCCTGGGCATGGGAGACATCCAGACCCTGGCGGAGAAGGCCCGGCAGGGCATCGACGAGGAGAAGGCCCGGGAGATGGAGCGAAAGTTCCGCACGGCCACCTTCACCCTGGAGGACTTCCTTGAGCAGATGCATCAGCTCAGGGAGATGGGCCCCTTGAACCAGATCCTGGACATGATTCCCGGGGCGGGGCTCCTCAAAGGGAAGATATCCGCCGAGGACCTGGATGAGGACCAGCTAAAGAAGACCGAGGCCATGATCCTCTCTATGACGCCGGAGGAGAGGCAGAACCCGGGGATGATAGGTGGCAGCCGCAAGAGGAGGATCTGCAGAGGGAGTGGCACCCTTCCCCAGGACGTTAACCAGTTGCTGAACCAGTTCAGGCAGATGCAGAAGCTGATGAAGGTCATGGCCGGGGGCAAGGGGCGCCTGCCCCGACAAGAGCTGACCCGGATCTTCCGTTAGCCTTCTTCTTTGAGGCCGACTACCGCCACTTGCCTTCGGAATAGTTCGTGGCGGTCTTTGCCGGCTTCGTGGGGCACGAAAATACTTCAAGTGTTAACCCGCTCACATCCTGAGACGGTCGAAGGGCGGGCGGGCATTTTGGCTGTGGCGATTATGCTTTTTCAAGGGGCCGGGTCAGGTCTATCCCCTGGCGAATGGCGGCATATAGATAGGTGATGACCGGGACCCGATACTGGCCCCAGCGCTCAGAAAAGGCATCGAGCTCCTCGGGGGTCACGGCCCGGCCGTCCATATAGACCCTGGATATGGTTTTCAGCAAGGCCAGATCTCCTATGGGAAAGACGTCGAACCGTCCCAATGCGTGGCACAGGACCCACTGTGCCGTCCAGAGGCCGATGCCCCTGCGCTCGGTCAGCACGCTGATAACCCCCTCATCGCCCAGGTCTCTGAGCCCTTCCAGGTCTAGGTCTCCGTCGGACACCTCCCGAGATACGGCATGGATGTATTCCGCCTTTCTCTGGGAGAGCTTGCACTGCCTCAGCCCCTCGACTCCAGCATCTGCCAGCCTTTCAGGTGTGGGAAAGGCGTAGTAGGTGGTGTCATCGAATGCCAGCGGCTGCCCGTAGGCCCTTACCATCTCCTGCCGCATTACCACAGCTACCTTGGCCGAGATCTGCTGACCGAGTATGGTGGTGACCAGGGTCTCGAAGAGGTCGGGTTCCCTGGGTGGTTTGAGGCCTCGAAATCGACCTACGAGGCCCGCCAGAAGCGGGTCTTCTTTCGCCATGTTGTAAAAGCCCGCGAGATCGTAGTCCAGGCCCAGGAGCCAGCTGGCTTGCCACTCCAGAGAGGGCAGGTCATCCGATGTGATCTTCGCTCCTCGGGCCTCCATCCTAATCTTGGGTCTTTCTACCGTGCCCGTCGAGGTGATGGAGATCAGGGCCGTCTTGCCCTTGACTGAGCAAATCCTGTAATAGACGCCGTCAGAAATCCGTTCGGTGCACAGGTCGTCGCTGTACCGGGTCCTGTAGCTGGCTGTGAGGCCGAAGTCGAAGGGCGGGGTGGCCTCCAGGTCTGTCCGAAGAGTTGTCAATGACCACCTTTTGGCATTACAAACACGCCAAAGCCATAGGTCCTTCC
>JADFJI010000378.1 GCA_022566235.1 Chloroflexota bacterium | reverse complement strand
CCGTAGCAGGTACCCACTACTACCCTGGCTTCCCCTTCCGCCTCTCCAAGAGTGAGGTGGAGGTGCGCCGGGCCGCCCCCACGTTGGGGCAACACAATGGTTATGTCCTGGGCGAGCTCCTGGGCCTTTCCACCGACCGGATCGGGGAGTTGGAGACGCAAGGTATAATTGGCACCATCCCTCAGGAGACCGAACGAGCAAGATCGCTGGGATAAAGAGAGATCCCTCCAATCACTCTAAGGAGACGAATGACCACTGTCGACTACGAGGTCAAAGACAAGATCGCCTATATCACCCTTAACCGTCCCGAGAAGCTCAACGCCATCAACGCGGAGATGCGCCAGGAGCTGGGGGTCATCTTCGACGATGTGCGAGATAACCCCGATGTGTGGCTGGCCATAATTACGGGCAAGGGGCGAGCATTCTGCACCGGGCATGACCTGACGGACATGGCGGAAGGCGCTCACGTCAAGCCAACCAGCGACGAGCTCTACCTGATGGAGTCCCGTATCTGGAAACCGATCCTGGCAGCGGTAAACGGTGTGTGCCTGGCACAGGGATGCGGGCTGGCCCTCAGCGCCGACCTGCGTGTGGCCTCCACCGAGGCCCGGTTTGGCTGGCCTCAGGCCAAGCGGGGCATATCGTCGGTCAGCGGTCCCACGCTGCTGGCGCACCGCGTGCCACAGGGACTGGCCCTGGAGCTGCTGTTCACAGGTCGCTTCTTGTCGGCCCAGGAGGCTATGGACCTGCATCTGGTGAACAAGATCGTACCTCCTGATAAGGTGATGGAGGAGACAGTGGCACTGGCTCAGGAGATCCTGCAAAACGCTCCTCTAGCGGTCCGCACCATGAAGGAAAGAGGCTCCCGGGCCGCGTGGTCGCAGCGCAGGGCGGTTAGCACAACGTCGCCAACCTCGAGGTGGTCACCGGGATTCAGGGGGAAACGCTTAAAAGTGGTGTGGAACCACCCTGACCTGTGCCCCGTGCTGGAGATCGGATCGATGGAGAAGGACTCCGACCCGTGGTCTATCATCACCTTCGCGCCTATGGCCGACAGGTCGTTGTCCGTCAGCCCCACGGCCGCGGTGTCGATAGCCGCGGCCATTCCGGCGTCGGAGATGCCCGCGGCCCGGCGCATATGCTCCAGCTCTGCGGGGCTTTTCGTGACCCTGATATTGAACATGAGCAGGGTCGCGTCATGGAGCCGGGCATTGGGAAGCAGCTCCTTCAGCCGGAGGTAGGTAGCGGCGTCCAGGGGACCCCGTAACCCCATCTCTATCCTTCCGGCCTGGACCCCTATCCGCTTCCTGGCGAAGCCCCGGGCCTCCAGAATCTGGGCCAGCTGGTTTGGGGCCACATCCGACCCGACCCAGGAGAAGGTCTCCAGGTCTTTGATTGGCCCGTGAAGGATGGCCAGCCCCGCCTCGATCTCACCCACCTGCATGAATGGCTCGCCGTCCCGGGGCACTATCAGGCAAGTGTAGGCCTCGGGCCAGAGGGTCTGATACCCCGTCAGGTAGCACATGTCTACGATGGCGTGAACGAGAAGAACGTCGATTTCGGCCTCGTCCATAGCCTTGTAGACCTTGTCCAGTCGGTCTCGATACTCGGACTCGGGGAAGGCCCACTCCCGGGGCACGGGCTCCTTAAGGCACGCTTCTACGTAATCTACCATTGTTCACCTCCCACCAGACAGATGGCCCGGGGGCTTTACAGCCAGGCCCTATAGAGCGATACACATCTTAGCGCAGGGGCCACCGCGCCCGGACCCAGGGAAAAGCGCCTGCAACCCGTTCCCCCTGAGCGGAAATACTACGTTATATTAAAGAATGGCCAGCAGACCCCTGAGGTCAGGGAACTCGTAGTCGGGCCGGGCCTCGCCTGCCGGGGTCTCGCCCTTGCGGTTGATCCACGCCATGGTGTAGCCCATCTCCTTGGCGGGGACAACATCGTGGAAGTAGCTCTGGGCCACGTGCAGCACCCGCTCCTTCGCCACCCCTAGCTCCTCCAGCATCCTGTTCCAGTGGTTGTGGGCCGGCTTGTAGGACCCGACCTGCTGGGCGGTGATGACGCCGTCGAATTCCACTCCCAACACCTCCACCGATCTCCGTACCAGATCGTCGTCGATGTTAGAGAGGATCACCAGCTTGCATCCCTTGTCCTTCAGCTGGCCAAGGACCTCGATGGTATCCGGGAACACGGGCCAGGATGGAAGGGTATCGGCGAACATGTTGCTCTCTGACCATGGGAGGCCTACACCCTGCTCCCCGAAGGCCG
>JADFJI010000377.1 GCA_022566235.1 Chloroflexota bacterium | reverse complement strand
AGGCCGTTTAATAACATGATAAGAACAGAGTGTACAGAGGCGCTAGGCCCCCGCTCGTGGTGAGCTTGCCTGTCCTGAGTTCCATCGAAGGGAGCAAGGCCGAAGGGTCGAACCATGCCGGGGGTCTGTCCCGACAAGTCCCGAGTATCGGGACAAGTCGGGACCAGATATAATTTCTTCCCCCTTCCTGACGAGGAAGGGGGACAGGGGGATGGTCGAAAGCGCTATTAAACACTCTCCCTGAACCCAAGGGGGAACCGATTCCCGGGGCAGCCATCCGGCTGCCTAAAAACCGAGGAGCTCGAAGGGGCGGTGATAGATTATCTCGTCGATCAGCTCATCAGGTATCCGGGGCAGCTTTACACCCTCTCCCCAATCGTTGATGTTCTTGAAGGCTTCCACCGCTTCCCCTGTCGACATCACGGGAAAATCTGACCCGAAGAGGATCCGGTCGGTCACCTTGTATTCGATGGCAACCTGGAGCCCGTTGTAAAGCTGCCATTTGCGATGGAAACGGGCGGAGAGGTCGGTGAAGACGTTTACGTTCTTACGCATGAGCATCACCGTCTCCTGCATCATGGGCTGGCCAAAGTGAGCCACGATTATGCGCAGGTTGGGAAAGGCCCGGGCAACCTTGTCCAGCAGAAGGGGATTGCCCCACTCCAGGGCCCCCTGGGGATCGTAGGCCCCTCCCATGTGGAACATCACGGGCACTTGGAGGTCGTCGGCTATTTCGTACAGTTGCCAGACCTGGGAGCTCCACGGATCGAACCCCTGATAGACTGGGGAGAGCTTCAGCCCTTTCAGGCCCAGCTCCTTAATGCTTCGCTGGAACTCCTTTGCCGCCCCTGGATCATCGGGAGCGACAGAGGCCAGGCCCACAGCCCGGCCTGGGTACTGGGAAACGTACTCGGCGATGAAATCGTTGGGAATGTTGCGTCCCCACCGGGTTGGCGCGTTGATCACCACGAACTTTTCGGCCCCGCCTTCTGCCACTGCCGACTTATGGTGCTCCGGCCAGGGGTCGCCCCCTCTCACCCCGTGGGACTTCATCGTGGCCCGAGACTCGGCGCTCACGTGCTCGGGCAGCCAGCAGTGACTGTGCCAGTCTATCAGCTCACCCGAGTCTGAGGATGCCACCCTGATACCCCTGTTACGAAGCCGCTACCGATTTCATCTTCGCCTCACCCGATTCTTTGAACAAAGGCATCACCTTGGTGGCGAAAAGCTCCAGGTTTCGGAGGGTCTTCTTTTGAGGCATCCCCGTGTGGGAGTAGGCCACAAGCAGGTATTCCAGATTGCATACCTCCTGTAGCTCGTGGACCCTCTCTGCTACGTGGTCCGGGGAGCCCACCAGCAGGTTACGGGGCTCCAGGAAGTCCCAGTCCAGCTTTGTGCCGGGCTTAAGCTCTTCGCCCGGGTTCGTAAACACCTCTCTACCCCGGAACGGGTCGTTATAGATGAAGGCGGACATGACCCCTTCCTCGGCATCTCGTCGGGCCTCCTCCATAGAGGAAGCCACATATGTATGGCGCATTACCGCCTGGCCCTCACCCAGCTTGAAGGGCCTCCCCTCCCGCTCCGATCTGATCTTTGCGTACAGCTCCATCCGCTGTTTCAACCTGAGGGGCGGAGGCTGCCAGTAACAGGCATTCAATTCCATCTCTGCGGCGGTGGTGACGGAGCGGTCGGTGGAGACGGTCATCCACAACGGGGGGTATGGCTTCTGGTACGGCTTAGGGGTCACCCGCAGCTTTATAACGCGGTCGCCTTCTTGCCATTCGGGATTGGAGGGGTACAGGGGGTGCGAGAAGACCGTCCCGGGTGCTGGAAAGGTGAAGTTGGGGCCCTGGTGGGAGAAGTGCTCCTGGGTCCAGACCTTCTTTACGACTTCTATGATCTCCCGGAAAAGCTCCCTGTTCTCTTTGTCCTTTCGCGGGTCGGCATTGGGATGGAACTGTGGGCCTTCGTAGGGCCATATGCCCCTGCCGAAACCCACCTCGATTCTGCCCTTGGTTAAATTGTCCAGAATTGCCAGGTCTTCAGCCAGCCGGATCGGGTGCCACCACACCGCTATGTTGGCCATTTGGCCGATGCGTATCCGGCTGGTCCGGGCTGCCAGGTCTGCGCCCAGCAGGATGGGATTCGGTATGTCCCCCGGTTCGTAAGGGCCAAAATGATGCTCACCCAGCCAGATGGCGTCATACCCCAACTCTTCGGCCAGGACTACCTGCTCTCTGAGGTTGTCCAACTGCTGCACCGGTGTCGTGGCCTCGCCCGCAGAGTCCGCCACAGTAGTGAATACT
>JADFJI010000376.1:1063-2313 GCA_022566235.1 Chloroflexota bacterium | reverse complement strand
ACACGCCCTTCTCCTTAACCGTGAACCTGGTGATCTATTTCATCCCCACGCCCGGGGACGCGGAGCCCGACCCCGATAAGAGGGTCCAGTTCGTCGTCGATACCAGGAGCAAAGAGGCGGAAGTAAAGACCAAGGCGACCAGGCTCCTGTGCCTTAAGGCCGCCGTATACCTTGCAGGGTCTGTGAGAGGCCTGACGCCGGACAGTATCGACGAATACCGGTTAAATCCGGTGGAATCCGGTCTTCCCAGGGTAGTCTACATCCAACAGAATTTGGCAGGCTCCATATACGGCTCCTATATCGCCGGGAGAAACTGGGTTGTCGTTATGCATCCCAACGAGCTGATGGACGGTGCTATGACCAGCTACGCCTTCTGGCTGGGGGCGCATTTTCGGGACGCCACCTATCTGTACCAGAACAACGCGATAGTGGAGGAGCTATACTCTCGCCACGGACTTGACCTAGACTTTCGGGGCATACTCCTCTTTGCCAGTTTTGGCTATTCCCTGGAGGAAAAAGAGCGGGAGGTAGCAAGCGTGGTCAAAACGGCCCGAATGCTGGGGGCTGATGCCGCGGTCCTGTCTCCCCTGAGCGACGGACATCCCAGCGTCGGGCACATGATGGTGTGCCAGAGGTGCGAGGAGGCGGGGATCAGAACGGTCATCGGGGCGGGGGAGATGACCACCGCACTCCAGGACCCGGGCTTCACCTACTGGGTCCCCGAGGCCGACGCCATGGTGGTGCCGGGCGACTACAAGCAGACGATATCCCTGCCGCCCATGGATAAGGTCATCGGCGGGTCAAGGGTGCTTAACAGCAACCAGGACGCGACCGGGGCCATTGAGGTCGAGGCCCGGCAGATCTACGGCTCCACCAACCCTACGGGCGCCACCAGGGTGAGGGGAAGGCTTTACTGATAGACCTTTGGCCCCACCGTCCGCAGACTACAATCATCGACCAGCCTACCTAAAGTGCAGCCTCCAAACCCAAAGCAACCGCTATCCGACATCAGGATTGTAGACCTTACCCACTACGTGGCCGGGCCTAACTGCACCCGTATGCTGGCCGCATTTGGGGCCGATGTGATAAAGGTGGAGAGGCCGGATGGCGGTGACCCGGCCCGACGGCTCCTGCGAGAGGCATCATTCAGAGGCCGGCAAAACTGCTCGAAAACATATGTTCGTGCCTATTGACACGTACATTCGTTCTGTTCTAGACTTGGCGGAGACACGGAACGGCGGGCGCAACTG
>JADFJI010000376.1:0-1053 GCA_022566235.1 Chloroflexota bacterium | reverse complement strand
GCCGGATGGCGGTGACCCGGCCCGCAGGCTGGGGCCCTTCTACAAGGATGAACCCCATCACGAGAAGAGTGGCCTCTTCATGCACCTCAACGGAAACAAGAGGGGTATTACCCTCGACCTGAAGTCCGCCATTGGCGTAAAGATTCTCCAGGCGATGGTCAAGGAAGCCGACATTTTGGTAGAGAGTTTCAGGCCCGGTGTTATGAAGAGACTCGGCTTATCTGAGAATGTCCTTCGCCAGCTCAACCAGAGATTGATAACGATCTCCATCAGCAACTTCGGCCAGACGGGGCCTTACCGGGACTACAAGGCATCGGAGCTGGTCCTCTTCGGTATGGGGGGGCCTCTTCAGGTCACGGGGATGCCCGAGAGGGAGCCGGTGAAATTGGGGGGCAGGATAGTCCAATACCAGGCCGGGGCCGTGGCGGCCCTGCTTACCATGATTGCTATGTGGAACAGAGGGGACCGAGGCCGTGGGGAATACATCGACCTTTCGATCATGGAGACCCAGGCCGGGTCCATGGACCGGTGGGTGCCCATGTTAGTCACCTACGCCTACACGGGGCAGACAGCCCGAAGGCAACCCTCCATCCCCGCGACTGCCGGGGGAATCTTCCCTACCAGCAACGGATACGTAAACACGTTGAATCCCTCCAGCCCGGAGCGAATGGACCGGATTCTGGACATGATAGGCAGACCCGAGATGATGGGAGACCCCAGGTTCACCACCCTGGAGGAGAGGTTCAAACCCGAGAACGCCGCCATTCTGGACGGAGACCTTCATCGTCTCCGGCCGCGGGTCCTGTTTCATGATCCCGACGCCTCCGTAGTCAGGCTACCACGTTCTATGCTTCCCCGCACGAAAGGCCGGTAGAGGCGGACCACCCGCTCTGGTGACTCGCAGCGAACGGTACTTCGGAGGAAGCTAGGCTCAAGCCGAAATTGACATATGGCCAGAAGTGGCAACTAAGCTAGGCGCCCCTTGGACTCGTAGCCGGGCGTGCCAGATAGTCCCGATTGACCCGATAAGTTTATTTTCCACCAGACACTTCG
>JADFJI010000375.1 GCA_022566235.1 Chloroflexota bacterium | reverse complement strand
ACCGTGGCCATAATCGGTTGTGGGGGCGTAGGCCTGAGCGCGGTGAACGGCGCGGCCATCGCCGGCGCAGGCCGGATCATCGCCATCGACGCCGTGGAGGACAAGCTGGCCTTCGCCCAGAAGGTCGGGGCCACCGACGTCATCGATGCCTCGGGCGGCGGAGTCGTAGAGAAGGTGATGAACCTGACCGGCGGCCTCGGGGTCGACTACTCCTTCGAGGCAATAGGCAAGAAGGAGACCGCGGAGCAGGCCTTCGACATGCTGGACAAGGGGGGCACCGCCACCATCATAGGCATGATACCAGAGGGCACCAAGTTCCTGATTGATGGGCCCTCGATCCTGGGAAGGCATATCCAGGGCAGCAGTATGGGCTCCAACCGGTTCCGCATCGATATGCCCCACTACCTGGAGTTCTATCGCCAGGGCCGCCTGAAACTGGACGAGATCATATCCAAGCGGATCAAGCTGGAGGATATCAACGAGGCCTTCGATGATATGCGGGACGCACACCTGGCCCGCAGCGTCATCATGTTCGACTAGCCATATTACGGGGTTCCTCCCGAGGTGCAGAAAATGGAACAGACCCAGTATGACACCATCATCATAGGCGGGGGGCACAACGGCCTGGCCACGGCCGGCTACCTGGCAAAGGAGGGGCTGAAGGTCCTGGTGCTGGAGCGGCTGGACAGGGTGGGAGGGGCTGTGGTCAGCGAGGAGCTCACGCCCGGATTCACCGTTCCCTATTGCTCCTACGTCCTGCACATCCTCCAGGGCCGAGTCATCGACGACCTGGAGCTTAGGGAACACGGGCTGGACATTATCCCCTTCGTCTCCTTTCGCCTGGACCCGTTCCCCGACGGCAGGTACATCCTCACCCATCGAGAGCATCACAAGAACGCGGAGGAGCTCCGCAAGTTCTCGGAGCATGATGCCCGGGCCTATCCGGATTGGGCCAACTTCTGGGAGCGGGCCTCGGGCCTTCTCCACCGGTACTGGTTCCGGGAGCCGCCCACCCTGGCCCAGGTCTCCGAGGACATCCGGGGCACCAGCGACGAGGAGGTCTGGGAGACAATGCTCACGGTGAGCATGAGGGACCTGATAGACCGGCATTTCCAGGACCCTACCGTCAAGGCCCACTTCATCGATGCCCAGGACGCCGGCGACCCCAGTGCTCCGGGCAGCATCCTGAGCCTGGCCTATCTCCGTGTCAACCAGTTTACGAAACCTGAGAACTACGGCATCCCCAGGGGTGGTATGAGCCAGCTCGCCTTCGCCATGGCCCGGTCCGCCGAGGCCCGGGGTGTCGAGGTCCGGCTCAATGTCAGGGTGGACAAGGTCATCGTCGAAGATGGGGAGGCCAAAGGCGTCAGGCTTTCCAACGGCGAGGAGATACGCAGCTTCATGGTGGTATCCAACGCCGATCCAAAGAGGACCTACGGGAGTCTGGTCGACCCATCGGACTTGGACGAAGCGACCAGCAAAAAGGTCAAGGGGCTGACCACCAGGGCCAACTGTGTGAAGCTTCTGGCCGCCCTCAAGGAGCGCCCCGACTTCAGCAGGTATCTGGGCCCGGGATACGATCCTCGGCTCGGCGCCTATTTCCGCATATGCCCCTCGGTGGACTACTACCAGCAGAGCTGGGACGACGCCAAGAACGGCCTTCCATCCAGCTGCCCTGTCATGAACGTACAAATTCCGTCGATCTACGATTCGTCCCTGGCCCCGCCCGGGCACCACGTGCTATCGGCCTGGACCCTTTATGCCCCGACCCATCTGAAGGAAGGGTCTTGGGAGACGGAAGGGCCCCGGGTTGGGGAGCAGCTCATCGATCTCCTTTCCGAGTACCTGCCCAACTTCAGGGAGTCGATCATAGATTGGACCCTCCAGACACCCCAGGACATCGAGACCCGGGAGTTCATGACCGACGGGAGCATCCGCCACATAGACATCACCTCCCGGCAGATATTTACCGGGCGCATGCCTTACCGTTCACCCATAAACAGATTGTACCTGTGCGGGTCAGGCACCCACCCTGGGGGCGAGATCACCGGAGTCCCGGGCCACAACGCCGCCAGGGCAATCCTCAAGGACCTGGAAAAGGTCGCCGTATAGGTTGCAAACGACCGCCGAAGCTTCACCTTAATGGACTTGACTGAAAAATTCTTGACGGGAGAGCCCAGAGTCCCGACGGGTCGGGACTCTGCAGGGGGATGGTTCAGTGGGTGGCACATCACGAGTGCGTCCCCAATGCGGGGCAGACATTAAGACACAGTTTTCCGCAGTCAGGAACTAGAAAGGTAGCTTCTTGAGTCA
>JADFJI010000033.1:6514-11540 GCA_022566235.1 Chloroflexota bacterium | reverse complement strand
GCGACGAGCTTATCAAGGCCTCTCTCCGGGGGCCGAGGGCCGGCGAGAAACTCCTATTATAGTCTGCCTCAAGGCCACAGTGATTAGATGAAGCTGGACTTCCTGTGGATTTATCTGCTGGGTGCATCTATAGCAAAAGGGCAGCTAGTAGAGGCCCCAGCCCCTTGGAGCATTCAGGGGTGAGCTTGCTCCAGGGTTGCCCTCGGGACTTTTGACGGATGCCGAGGTCGAGGCTACAATCCATCTGCTGAGCCCGCCGTCTCGTGGCCCTGTCGGTGCAGCTCTACAAGCATAGGAGAGTGACAAAGGTGGCTACTGTCAATTCGGTTTTAGGCTCCCTGGATACGAAGGACCTGGGGTTTACCCTGTCCCACGAGCACGTTATGGTGGGCTCCGCGGGCATCCAATACGTGTACCCGGAGTTCATTCAGCGGGATAGAGTCATCCAGGACGGGATACGAGACCTGAAGGAGGCGTATGGCGAGGGCGTCCGTACCATTGTGGACGTTACCACCATGGACCTGGGTAGGGACATCCGGCTTTTGGAGGAGGTGTCCCGGGGCTCGGGGGTGCAGATAATATGCGCTACGGGCACCTGGCGGGACATACCCAGGGTCTTCTGGGACGTCAACCCCGATAGGATTGCGGCCCTGTACATCCGTGAGATAGAGGAGGGTATCGAGGGCACGGGGATAAAGGCCGGGATCATAAAGGTGGCCAATGATAAGGGCGGGGTGAGTCCCCAGGGAGAGATAATCCTGAGGGCTGCGGCCAGGGCTCAAAGGGCGACGGGAGTTCCCATCTCCACTCACACCTGGGCCCCGGACCGGGTCGGTGAGGAGCAGGTCCGCATCTTCGAGGACGAAGGGGTGGACCTGGGTCGCGTCTACGTGGGGCACAGCAACGATACCACCAACACGGAATACCTCATAGGGCTTCTTAAAAAAGGCGTCTGGATAGGCCTGGACCGGTTCCCCGGAGGGAGGGCCAGCGATACCGATACCCCCGACTGGGAGGACAGAGTTCGGACTGCGGTGAGCTTGATGGATGCGGGCTTTGTGCACCGCATCATGCTGGGCCACGACTGGGCGGTGCCCATCTGCAGGCCCAGCCCTGAGGTCCGGGAGGCCCGCAGGCGCGCCAACCCCGACGGCTACCTCTTCGTCACCCGTAAGGTGCTGCCCAGATTACTGGAGCTGGGCATGACCCAGGAGACTATAGATCAGATAATGGTGGAAAACCCCAAACGCTTCTTCGAGGGTGGATAGAGCAGACCATGTTCCCTCTGCCTGTACAACCGAGAGTGTTTAACAACCCTCCCGAATAGTGGAGTGTCCCGATGCCGAGTCCCGAGTATCGGGACGAGTCGGGACCGGGGGTTTGTCCCGAGTTCGGGACAAACCTAATTTATTCCCCCCTATCCCCTGATAAGCGTCGAGTACACGACACTTTCTAAGCCACTCTGAATCAAGAGATGAAGGAGGTTCCAATCCCGACTTGTCGGGATTGGCGGGGGTTTGGGGGTGCCACCCAATTATTTAAATCCCCCCTTCCTGGCTAGGAAGGGGGGAAAGGGGGGATAGTCGAAACTGTTATTAACCACTATCGCCCCCGGAATTTGCATTTACGCCTCGCCCGTGGAACAATTAGCCAGAGCTACTCTGGACTATAGGAGGCCCGAATGGTACCGCCTGGGGAAATATTCGGCGTAATTCCCATCTGGATTGGAGTCTTTGCCTTTGCCGGCGTCGGGTTCGGGATAAACGGTTATCTCCTCTACATGAGGGTATTCCGCCTCATCATGCTCGGGAAAAAAGAGAACCGGTTTGATCGGCCCCTCAGGAGATCGTTGAACGCGCTGGTAGTCTCCCTGGGCCAGCGGAAGGTCCTCCAGAGATTCTCCTGGAAGGACAGGGCCGGACTGGGCCACGTATTCATCTTCTGGGGCTTCCTCAGCTTCGTTGCCAGCTACCTGCTCTTCATCTTTATCGATTCCATCGACCCAGACCTCTCATCAACCATCCTGTCCGATGGCGGGTTAAAGGTGTTCGTCTTCATCATCGATGCCCTGGGCCTGGCGATCCTCAGCGCCCTGGTCTGGGCCCTGTTTCGCAGGTGGGTGGCTCGGCCCCACCGTCTGAGCTTCGACCTGACCAGGAGCCCCGATGCCATCGTGATCGTCTCGGTGATCGCCTCGCTGATGGTATTCACCTTCCTTATCGAGGGGTTCCACGGCGGCATGGTGGCCCAGGGCAGCATCGCGGCCGATGCCCACTCCGCCTCCCCGGTGGGGACCCTGCTGGGCAAGCTCTTCGAGGGGGGAAGTTTCGACCTCCTGAACACCCTTCACGGGGCCTTCTGGTGGGGCCACCTGGCCATTATCCTGGGATTTGGCATATACATACCCTTCTCCAAGCATATGCACATGGTCGGAGCGCCCCTGAACGCCTTCTTCCACGACCTCGATGCCATGGGCACCCTTCACCCCATCCCCGATATCGAGACGGCGGAGAGCTACGGCGCCAACAATGTCCAGGAGTTCACCTGGAAGGAGCTGCTGGACGGCTACGCCTGCGCCGTCTGCGGACGCTGTACCGATGTCTGCCCGGCCAACCTGACCGGCAAGGTCCTGTCCCCGATGCACATCGTGGAGAATATCAAGGACCACCTGCTGGAGGTGGGGCCCGGAATCATCAAGGCCAAAAAAGACGGCAACGGCAAAGAAGCAGGAATCCCAGTCATCGGAAACGCGATCAGCGAGGAGGCCATCTGGGACTGTGTGACCTGCGGCGCCTGCGAGCAGGAGTGCCCCGTGGCCGTAGAGCACATCGATAGCATCGTCGATATGCGCCGCCACCTGGTCCTGGAGCAGTCCAAGATGCCCGAGACGGCCCAGACGGCCCTCATGAGTATGGAGACCAGGGGCCACCCCTGGTCCGGCACCAAGTTCACCCGCACCGACTGGGCCGAGGGCCTGGACGTTAAGCTGATCTCTGAAAACCAGCACCCGGACATGCTGTTCTGGGTGGGTTGCACCCCGGCCCTGGAGGAGCGGAGCCAGGGCATCGCCAGGTCCCTGGTTAAGGTGCTGAAGGCAGCGGGCGTCAACTTCTCGATTCTGGGCGAGGAGGAGACCTGCACCGGGGACCCGGCCCGCCGTTTGGGGAACGAGTATCTATTCCAGACACTGGCCCAGCAGAACATCGAGACCTTCAAAAAGCACGGCATCAGCCGTATCGTCACCGCCTGTCCCCACTGTTTCAACACCTTCAAGAACGAGTACCCACAGTTCGGCGGCGAGTTCGACGTGGTCCACCATAACCAGCTGATAGCCGACCTGATGGCCAAGGGCAAGCTCAAGGCCAAGAAACCCTGCAATAAGAAGGTGGCCTATCACGATTCCTGCTACCTGGGACGCCACAACGGCATCTACGAGGAGCCGAGACAGCTCCTGAAGGGCATCCCCGGCCTGGAGATCATGGAGATGAAGGGCCGGAACCGGAGTAAGGGCTTCTGCTGCGGGGCGGGGGGCGGACACATGTGGATGGAGGAGACCAAGGGCCCGAGGATAAACCACGTCCGCACCCAGCACGCCCTGGACACGGGGGCCGAGATGGTGGGCACCTCCTGCCCATTCTGCCTCCAGATGTTCGAGGACGGCATCCGGGTCAAGGAGCAGGAGGGCAAGTTCCAGGCCCGAGACCTGGTGGAGATCCTGGCCGACTCCCTGGAGGAGTAGCCACCCCCAACTCCCCGCTCACCCTGAGCTAGTCGAAGGACTCAACCACTGTGTCATTCCGACCCCGATCCCATCGGGGGAGGAATCTGGGGCGGGGCATCCCCCCATCCCCCACCAGAGACACTCGAACTGTCTATCACCACACAGGGCTAACACTACGTCGAGGGTTGTTCCGAGAATCCGTGTCTTATAGTGTGTGTGAATATCTTGCGAGGGAAATGTCGTTCTGAACGAAGTGAAGAATCTAAGGCGTATGAGGACCTACTACGTCTACATCCTGACGAACGCAACACACAAGTTATACGTGGGAATGACGAATGATCTCCAACGAAGGATGTATGAACACAAACGCAAGCTGGTGCCAGGGTTTACCAGCAGGTATAACCTCTCGTGGTTGGCATACTACGAGACCACCAGCGATGTGCATGCCGCCATTGCTCGTGAGAAGCAGATCAAGGGATGGCTAAGGAGTAGGAAAACGGCCCTCCTGGAATCAGCAAATCCCCATTGGGTTGACCTGAGTGCTGAATGGTTTGACGCCTTAGATTCTTCCCCGACAAGTCCCGATACTCGGGACTTGTCGGGGTCAGCATGACAGGGTCTGACGCTTTTTCACACACGCTCTCAGAGATTACGGCGAATGCCGGAACCAGGCCCGCAAGTGATCGCTTTCGCCGGAGCCGGCATAGAACCCTTGAACCGCATTGAGCGGGACTGGACGGCAATGTAGAATTGCCTACAGAGTTCGGACCCCCAATGGCCCACCAATGGAACTCGAACTCGTTACGGTGTATTTGAACGATGGGCACACTGATTATCAGCGATATCGACGTCTTGAGAAACGCTGTTCGTTTCTCCACAGCTCAAAGGGCCTTTGCTGCCTCCATGGTGATGGAGAGAGCTAGTCAAGATATTACCCCACAGGAAACCGCCTACCTTTGCATAGAAGGGCTTTCTCACTTTGTGACAGCTACGGAAGACTTGCTAGGATGGGCTCAAGTGTTGAGGCAGTGGAAACCGGAGGAACCTGGCAGGCAACTGTTTACACTCTTGGACAGAGTTCAAGTCGGACCCAAGGATGAAGATGAAATATTGCGATTCTTTAAGACACTGAATCTGTCAGGTCTTAGAGAGCTACTACGGGTCCCACCTAGCCCTGAATTAGTAACCAACGAGATGCCAGTGTCGGAGGTTGAGTCCATCGACCAGGCCCTCCCTCATATACTTGAGGGTTGGATTCGTCTGACTGAGATAAGGGTGGCCAAACATCGCGGGCTAGTCACTGCA
>JADFJI010000033.1:0-6504 GCA_022566235.1 Chloroflexota bacterium | reverse complement strand
CGGAAGACGAGTACATACGGCTAGCACGGATAGAGTCAGGAAATACGCTTGGCGGGTTAAGGGTCGAGATCAGTGCCGATTATGCGGCCGGACGAGCCAAACAGGCTGTGGAATGTCAAGCTATTTTACACTCTACGCTCGGTCTCATATTGACCGCCAACGGCCTCCGGGAGCCAACGGCCGACTGGGTTATCAAGGCGGTCCAAACCTGGGCAGATTCCTAGGGCAGCTGCGGAATGACCTGAACAGGTTGCCGCTCCAACCGACAAACGGCAGACGCCTACTGAACGGTGAAGCGGTTCAGCAGTTTCTCGCGGACTCACCATTATGGGAATGCTTCCGATGCTAACCACTAAGGTTGAGCCAAGAGACGCTTGAGCCTTGGACACCAGGTCTGTTCGCAGAAAGCCGAGTAGTGCCCACAGAGGCCCGCCCCAGGCGGCAAGAGTAGAACGGCCCCTTCGTGTGCTATAATCGGCCCCGCCGCAACCCATCAAAGGGGCCTCAATGGCTTATAAAAGAGACCTTCTACCCTCATTTGCCGGAATCAACACCTTCGCACGGGCTCCCCAGGGTACCATCCATGACCTGAAACCTGGCGACGTAGCCCTGGCCGGGGTGGCCCACGACGGCACGTCCAGCTCACGCCAGGGGGTGCGCCAGGGACCCCGGGCCATCAGGGAAGCCAGCGTAGACTTCATCTACCAGCTGCAGGCATCCAGCTCCAAGGCCCTGGTCGATGTCACCTCGGGCCGCACCCTCCGGCTCCCCTCGGAGATGAGTCTGGTGGACCTGGGCGACCTGGCCGTCTATCCCATGGACCTGGACAGGACCCTGAGCACCTGTCGCACCGCGATTGCCACCGTAGTAGAGAAAGGGGCTTTCCCCGTTTTTCTTGGCGGCGATCATTTCATCACCTACCCCCTGTTCCAGGGGTTCGTCGAAGGCCTCGGCAAGAAGGTGGGCTTGATTCAACTGTCCAGTCAGCTGGCCCTGGCCGAGAGGGATGAGGCCTGGGGCGAAAACTGGCACGGGGCCACCCTTCACCGCATTCTGGATAGCGGCAGCGTCGATCCCCGCAACGTCGTGTTCGTCGGGACCCAGGGTTACATCTCCTACAAAGAGTGGGAGCTAGCCCGAACCCAGGGCATGACGGTGATCACCGCCGATTCTGCTCGAGCTGATGGCCCCCAGAAAACGGCCCAGCGGGCCCTGGACCTGGCCGGAGATGGATGCGATGCAATATACCTGAGCCTCGATATCGGGGTAGTTGATTCTGGATACGCCTCGGGGACCGGCGACATCGTCATCGGAGGCCTCACCCCCATAGAGCTGTTGGGCCTGATGCGGGAGTTCTCCGGTTCCTCCAAGATCGGGGCCCTGGATGTGGTGGAGGTGGCCCCCGCCCTGGATATAAGGGGAAGGTCGGAGCGGCTGGCCGCAGAGGCCGTCATCGAGCTCATCGCGCCCAGGGTCTTCGGGGCCTAGCGAGTGGTCAGTCCGCTTAATAACATTCCTTTTTGTCACCCTGAACGAAGCGAAGGGTCTAGATTCTTCGCACCTACAGGTCACGAGTATCAGGACAGGCAAGCTCACCATGAGTGGTATTTGTTCCGCTCATCCTGAGCCCGTCGAAGGGCGAGCGGAACAAATTGATTAGGTGATATGTGATATGCAATCTCCATATCCCGGTATGGCCGGCATCACCACTTTCCTGGGGCTCCCCGAAGGCGATGTGGAGCACCTTAAGGAGGGCATGGTGGCTATCGCCGGCGTATCCTATGACCTCTCCTGCACCTCCAGGATAGGCGCCAGGTACGGGCCCCGGGCCATCAGAGATAGCTCCCGCTACTATACCGGGGCCTTCGAGAGGTCAGACCTGGTGGAGATCACTACCGGCGGCAGGATGAAGATGTCCAGTCGATTGAAGATACTGGACCTGGGCGACCTCAACGTATATCCTCTCGACTGGCCCAGGAGTGAGGCCTCCCTTCGCGACTCCATGTACCAGATGGCCCTTACCGGTGCGACACCCGTCATACTGGGGGGCGATCACTTCATCACTTACCCCCTGGTTCAGGGATACGCCGATGCCATCAAGGAGAAGTCGGGGCGCGGCATAGGCTACATCCAGTTCTCCAGCCGGCTGGACCTCGGGGACGAGGACCCGGTCTGGGGCCGGGTGTGGCGGGGCGCAACGGCCCGTCGCATCCTGGATTCGGGGGCCGTCTCTCCGAGCAACATGGTGTGGGTCGGCGTCAACGGCTACCTGCCCTCGGAAGACTGGGAGATGGCCCAGGAACGGGAGCTTTCAGTTTTCACCCTGAAGGACGTCAGGGAGCGGGGCATCCTGGAGGTGGCGGAACAGGCCGCCGAGATCGCCGGGGAGGGGTGCCAGGCCATTTACGTCAGCGTGGACTTCGATGTGCTGGATGGGGCCTACGTCCCCACCACCGGCTCGACCGGCTTCGACGGCTTGACCAACGTAGAGTTGCTAAAGGTGATGGACCTATTTCAGCGGACCAAGGTCGGGGCCCTGGACCTCACGGGGCTGAACCCCACCGTCAACATGGTATCGGCCACGGGCCAGCGGTTCGGGGCCTGGCTGGTGATCCGGTACCTCAGCGGAAGCGCCCTGGCCTACCCTTAACCCATGAGACGCGAAGCATGAAAAAGACAGGTGAGACACCACAGTTCTCTCAGCCCGCGACCTTCATGAGAGCGCCGCTGGTGGGCCTCGATGATATAAAGCCCGGCATGACGGTGATAAGCGGCGCGCCCCACAGCATGCGGGACCGGTTCGGCGAGAGGTACGGGCCCCGGGGCATCCGCGATTCGTCGATGCCCATCGCCGATAAGCTCCGGAATGCCGCGGAACAGGGTGTTGTAGACCTCTCCACCGGCAAGACCCTTCTACCTCCATCGGAGACCCGGCTGGTGGATGTCGGGGATTTCAACATGTACCCCGCCGACGTGATGAAGACCACCGAGGGGATCGCCGGTGGTGTGGCGGAGGTGGTGGGGAGGGGGGGCTTCTCCGTTTGCCTGGGAGGTGACCACTACGTGGGCTACCCCTCCTGCCTGGGATATACCCGGGCCCTGAGGGAAGCCCAGCCCAACGCCAAAGTGGGCTACATCCACATCGATGGCCACCTGGACTTCGCCGATGGCTACGGGCCCTACGGTAAATACATGAACGGCACCAACGCCAGACGGATCTCCGAGCTCGATGCCATAGTCCCCAGCAGCATGGTGTTCATAGGCATTCAGGGCCCCTGTTATCTGGACCAGGTAGAGGATATAAGGCGGCTGGGGGGCACTATATTCACCAGCGAGGACATTGAGGAGATGGGGCCCGAGGCAGTTGCAAGAAGGGCCGGGGAGCTGGCCATGAAGGGCTGCGACTACATCTACATGAGCTTCGATATCGACGTCATAGACGCCGGCTTCTCCGAGGGCACCGGCTCGGTGACCATGGGAGCGATGACCCCCAGGACCCTCTTCAAGTTACTGGGGCCCCTATCGGAGATCCCTATTGGCTCCATGGACCTGGTGGAGACATCGCCGCCCCTGGACCCCACCAGCCGGACTCCCAGGATGGCCGCCGAAGCCCTGCTGAAGCTGATCGCTCCCAAAATCTTCGATATTCACTAGCTGGAACCGGTCCTAAAATCGATCGAGGTGCCTGACCAATCGAAGGGTACGATAATTGCGAAGCTTCCTGAGTGGCGACTATCTGAATCATGCCGATTCGTAAAGGCCCGATACCCAAGACCGGCGGTATCCTTACTTTCATAGGAGCGCCACGGGGCTCCATCGATAACCTGGGGCCCGGGATGGTGGGCGTTCTCGGCGTGCCCTTCGATGTCTCGGCCACCGACAAGCTGGGCACTAGGACCGGACCCCAGGCCTATCGCGAGACCTCCACCTATTTCTGGAACCACACGGACCCGGACAGCAGCCTGATAGAGATCGACTCCCGGGTGCGGGTAGATACCGAGTTGATGAAGAATATGGTAAGGGACCTGGGCGACCTTTCCGTCTCCCACGTGGACTGGAGTGTAACGGAGTCCAGGTTGAGGGATGCGGCCCGACGGATAACCCTGCAGGCTGCAATTCCCGTCATCCTGGGAGGCGATCACTTCATCACTTATCCCCTGGTCCAGGGATATGCTGACGCTATCAAGGAGAGGTCTGGGGGAAACATAGGCTACATCCAGTTCTCCGGCAGGTTGGACCTGGGCCGGCAGGACCCTCTGTGGGGCGAGGTGTGGCGGGGGGCTACGGCCCGCAGGATCATAGATACCGGCGCGGTCGGGCCGGAGAACATGGTCTGGGTAGGGGTAAACGGATATGTGCCCCTGGAGGACTGGGAGCTCTCCCGCAAGCTGCCGGTCACACTGTTCACTGCCGAGGACGTTAGAGAGAGAGGGATCGGTGAGATCGCATCCAGGGCCCTGGAGATAGCGGGGCGCGGGTGTGACGGGGTCTACGTCAGCGTGGATATTGACGTGCTGGACGGCGGCTACGTGGCGATGACCGGGGCCCCGAGGTTCGATGGCCTGAAGAACGTCGACATGTTTGCGGCGATGGACGTGCTGGCCCGAGGCCCAGTCGGCGCTATCGACATTTGCGGCCTGAATCCCCTGGTCGAGGTCATGGGCCTTGGTAAGACGGGACAGCGGTTCGGCGTCGATATGCTCCTCAGGTTCATCGAGCCCAAGATCAGCAAGGAAGGAGCGAGTGGTGTGACCCCTCGACACGGCTCTTGACTCGGCACCCTGCTTCCGAAAGTGATATCGGCGCGGCGACTTTTCTCAACGCGCCCTACATCGGGCTGGAAGAGGTGGAACCCGGCATGGTGGTCGTAGGCGGTGCGCCCCACGATAGCACCCACACCAGCCGTTTCGGGACCAGAATGGGACCCAGGGGTATCAGGGAGGGGTCCCTGGGCCTGGCTGCCAGGCTGGCCAATGCCTCGGGGGAAGGGCTGATCGACCTGGCCTCGGGCGTGAGGCTCACGCCTCCCCCGACGAGCAGACTGGTGGATGTGGGCGATTTCAACGTCTACCCTACGGACGTGATGAAGACTACAGAGGGGATCGCAGGTGGTGTGGCCGAGGTGGTGCGGCGGGGAGGCTTCTCAGTCTGTCTCGGAGGCGATCACTATATCGGATACCCATCATGCCTGGGTTACACCAGGGCCGTATCCGAGGCCAGGAAGGACATCCGCATAGGCTATATTCACATCGACGGCCACCTGGACTTTCGCGATGATACTGCCCTCTGGGGAAAGTACAACCACGGCACCAATGCCCGCCGCATTTCGGAGATAGACCTGGTCAGCCCCTCCAATATGGTCTGGATCGGGGTCCAGGGCTGGTCCGAGGAGGAGCCTATCCTGGCCATCGAGAGGCACGGGGGCCTGATATTCACCGCTGCGGACGTTCACAGAATGGGCCCGGAGGAGGTGGCCCGCCAGGCCGGCGAGAGGGCCAGCGCCGGATGCGACTATATCTATATGTCGGTGGACATAGACTTCATCGATACAGGGTTCTTCCCGGCCACGGGGTCGGTAGTGAACGACGCTATAACCACCCAGATAATGGCCACCATCCTGCGTGGGCTGGCCCGCTACCCGATAGGGGCAATGGACCTGGTCGAGGTGTCCCCCAGGATCGACCCCACGGGCCGCTCTGTGATGCTGTCCACGGAGCTGCTGCTGGCCCACCTGGCCCCGAGGATTTTCGAGGTCGGGCCGTAGGGCAGCTTTTAACGGCTTATAGGCACGATAATCGAGGGCTGTGGCCATGGGGTTGCTCGACAGGTTTCAGAAGCTAAAGTGGGTGATCGAGTGGAGACGGGGTATGAAGGCGGTGGATGAGGAGCGGTGGGACGATGCGATATCACACCTGGATGAGGCCATACTCCTGAACCCTCGCGACGCCCAGTGCTACAACCTTCGAGGGCGGGCCTTTGGTGGACTCGGCAACCTGGATAGCGCAATTCGGGACTTCAAAGAGGCCCGAAGCCTGGCCCCCGATGACCCGTCGGTCTGTAACAACCTTGGGACCTGTTATCTGCGCATGGGCCAGATCGATAACGCCGTCAAGCATTACAAGATGGCCCTAAAACTCGATGCCCGGGACGTGCAGGCGCGTACTAACGTCGGGATAGCCTACTCCAGGAAGGCTGCCCTGGCGTCGGCCAAGACCAGAGATAGATACGCTCGTCTCTCCCTTACGGCCTTCGATGAGGCCATAACTGAGGACCCCTCATATCCTGTGCCCTATCGGGAACGGGGGCTGTTGTATACCATGCAGGGAAGATATCAGGATGCGATGGACGATCTTACCCAGGCCATCGAGTTGGATCCCTCATACGCCCAGGCTTATTACGACCGCGCCCTGGCGCTTCGACCCGATGCAGCCAGCCTGCGCTCGGTCGAGGTCATGCTGCTATTGCACCGTGGTCAGGAGCAGGAGGCACTGCAGCGGGCTCGCG
>JADFJI010000374.1 GCA_022566235.1 Chloroflexota bacterium | reverse complement strand
GAACCTTCAGCCGGCGCCGCTGGGTTTCGTTGGTTGTGGAGTCGCCTTCCGGGTTATAGCGGACCAGGGCTTTGACAAAGGTCGGGTTGGCCTCTTGCAACCGTTGTTCATAGTCGGTGCCATACTCGAAATCGAACTCTGCCTGTCCGCTCTTTTCAACGGGCACACAGGTTATAACACCCCGTTTCTTAGCGTCCACAAGTATCTCTCCTCCGTATTTTTGATCCACCAGGATTGCAGCGCTCTCCGAGGGTATGCCCGAGCCCAGGGCCTGGAGAAACCCATCGTAGACCACGCGCTTATACCCGCAGAGCACCTCCACCTCCTCAGGGTTTGGCTTCCGGCTCCTTATACCCAGCAGCCCTGCCTCGAAGGAGGACCGATGATCGAAGGGCAGCACGAATAGATCGCCACCGTACCCAAGCTCTTGCACGTCCATCCCTGCTCTTCCTTTCTGCAGCAGGCCACGCCGAAACGATAAAACCTAATGCGCCGTTTGACCGAGTTGGGCGATACGGCTTTTGACCGCCTCCAGTACCTCCGACGGGTCATGAACAATCCATGCATCCTTCACGACCCTGGTGGAGTGGAGAACGGCCCTTGTGAAGGGTGTGGCCACGGCCACGACGTTCATCCCCGCGGCGATGGCAGCCCTCACCCCATTGGACGAATCCTCCAGCACAAGACACTCCTCCGGCGTCACATCAAGCTTGCGAGCCGCCAAAGTATATATCTCAGGATCAGGCTTGGGACATCTCACATCTTCCCGGGTCAGGACTATATCCAGGGACCGCTCCAGGTCCAGTGCCTGCAACACGTGCTCTACCTCTTTGCGGTAGGACATAGTCGCCAGACCCGTTCGGCACGCTATCTCCTTACTCAGACGCAAGAGGCTTATGGTGTGGGGCCATCGGTTGTCCCGGAGCACCTGAGGGTCCGCCACCATCTCATCGTAAATTTTCTTTCGCGATGCCGTCAACGTTTCCCAGGGTTCCGGACCGGAGCAGCCGTCGTCCATCGCTGAAAGCAGCTCGGGCTCCAGTCCCAGAGCATCTATGATGTGGCGAGAAGCAACCTCTCGGGAGGAACCTACCACCTCGCGGTACGCCTCGATGGCCCGGCTGTCCGGCTCCGGTAGTTTTCGCAATTTCTGGACGGCAATGGCGTAAGAGAGGGCCTTAAGCTTTTCAGATTGCACCAGGGTGCCGTCCAGGTCAAAGATTATCGCTCTTATCACAGCTGTTCCCACCTAAACAGGTTTTGGCCCGTCTACCGCGTACTGCCTGCGGAAGCCTCCCACCCGGCTTGCGCCACCTTGACAGGCAGGTTAAGGCCGCTCAGCTAAGCCAGGTTCCGTAAAAGCCTGTCGATCTCCGCCCCTTCCCCGACTTCGAGATGAATACGGGCCACCCTCCGGCCCAGGGCCTGCAGCGCCCTCAGGTCACCCAGGGCCTGGGCCTCGGCCAGGGTCCCGAAGGTGTAGGGTTTGCCAGGGACTTCGATGTCTGCTTCGTGGCCGGAGGTAATCTGGAGGAACAGGCCCGTATCCGGGCCGCCTTTGTGAAGCTGCCCGGTGGAGTGCAGGTATCTGGGGCCGTAACCCACCGTCGTCGCTATCCCATATCGCTCCACCACCTTCCGGCGCAGTTCGTACAGGGCCCGGTCCGTCTCCAGGGTCTGTCGGACATAGGCAAGGATCGCCAGATAGTCCCCGGGCCTGCTGCCCGTCAGCAGGTCTTCGAGAGAATCAGTGGCCTTCTCCCAGCGCAGGTCACCCGATGCCTGATATTCTCGAAGGACCTCATCCGTCAGGTCCTTGGCCTGCTGGACGTTGGGCTGGTCGAAGGGGTGGATGCCAATGATGGAACCCGCAACCGCCGTGGCGAACTCCCAGCGGAAGAACTCGGCCGCCAGATCGTACCTGTCTCTCAGGTCAAGACGGATTACCGGATGACCCGCGGCCTCGATACCCTTCATTCTCGAATCTGTATCTCCGTTATCATCCCCTTCCAGGCGCAGGTAGGCGAACTGCCGGTCCCGGCCGTAATGGGAGGGGGCCACCAGGGGTTCACCCACGATGGGAACGATGCCCCGGCCCTTTTTACCTGTGCTTTCGGCCACCAGCTGCTCTACCCAGAGGCCGAAGCCGGAGATGGACGGTGAGGTGACCAGGGTGAGCTTATCCCTTCCCCTCATGGCGAGGGTGCCCATCGATGCCCCGAGCCATGCGCCCGGGTTATCGTGAGCGGCAACACAGAAGGAACAGCCCTCACGCATGCATTCGGCCCGGTCCAGGAGTTTCTCGATGTCGATTCCCATCAACGCCCCG
>JADFJI010000373.1 GCA_022566235.1 Chloroflexota bacterium | reverse complement strand
ACTCCTTCCCTTTAATTGCTCGAGGCCATCGGGTGGGCGTCACAGGGGCTATCCGCGCCTAACTTAAAACCCCAAAAGCGGTACCTAGAGCCTGGGTTGGTCTCACCTCACGAGCTAAAGGTAGTCTAAAAATACCCCTGCGTCTTGTCAACACTTTTCTAAATCATAGTGTTATTAAACACTCCCTGCATAACCGTGTTGACACCAGGCGTATTCGATACCTAAACTTCTGCTTCACGGAGGCGCCACTTCCTGGGGGTGACAGAATAATTGATAGCAACATAAGGCAAGCCCTGGAACGGGACCGCACCATCGACATCACCACTCGGGGCAGAAAGACCGGCCTGCCCCGGCGTATCGAGATCTGGTTTCACAACCTGGATGGCCGGCTCTATATCACCGGCGCCCCAGGCCGTAGGGGCTGGTATGCCAACATTAAGGCCCATGCCCAGTTCACCTTCCACCTCAAGCACACCGCTCAGGCGGACATACCGGCCAGCGCCAGGCCCATAGAGGAAGAAGGAGAGCGCCGGCGGGTGATGGAAGCGATACTCAGAAGGCTTGAGAGCCTCGAAAACCTCGAGGAAAGGCTGAGGGACAGCCCCCTGATCGAGGTGGAGCTGGTGGCCGACTGAATATTGACAATTGACACTCCCAAAACCCGACGGTACCATTAGCACGGTCCGGCGTCTGATGGCCGGGACAGGCTTAACGGGTTTTGCCTGAAATCGGCCGGGTCGTTGAAACATCGACATCCTGTCAAAAAGGGAGGTGGCCCTTGGCGGAATATACCGGAGCTCTTCCCACTCCAACCCCCGAGACCAGGCCCTACTGGGATGCCTTAAAGGAGCACCGGCTCCTGATACAGCGCTGCAAGGAGTGCCAGCGGGCGTATTTCTATCCCCGCCCCTTCTGTCCCAGGTGCTTCTCCTTCAACGTCGAATGGTTCGAGGCCAGCGGCCGGGGCAAGCTCTACTCCTTCGTCATCAATCACCGGCCTGCCCCGGGCTTCGGGCCCGAGCCCTACGTCATCGCCGTGGTGGAGCTTGACGAGGGGCCCAGGATGATGACCAATCTCATCGACGTGGAACCCGACCCCGATAAGATAAGCTGCGACATGCCCGTCCGAATCGTTTACGAAGACGTGACGACAGAGATCACCCTGCCCAAGTTTCGTCCCGCCTGACCCTTCCCGTCCTTCCCGCAGGGGAAGGTAGAATGACAAAAGGAGCTCTATATGGCCACTAAAGACCTGCGTGGTAAGATCGCCATAGTCGGCGCGTCCGAGTCCAACGAGATGGGAAAGCTGCCGGAGAAGTCAGTACTCACCCTCCACGCAGAGGCGGCCAATAACGCCCTGGAAGACGCCGGCCTGAAGAAGGAGGACGTGGACGGCCTCTTCACCGCGGGGGTGACGGCAAACGAGTTGTGCGAATATATCGGAATGGTCCCCCGCTATATGGATAGCACCACCGTTGGTGGCTGCTCCTTCATCATGCACGTGGAGCACGCCATGCTGGCCCTGGGCGCAGGGGTCATCACCACGGCTGTTATCACTCACGGCGAGAGCGGGCGGTCTTGGATAGGGCTGCCTATCCCGGGGGACGAGAGCTCCACCCTGGCGGGCCAGTTTGAGGACCCCTTCGGCGTAAACGGCCCCACCACTCAGTTCTCCATCCCGGTCACCAGGCACATGCACAGGTACGGGACCACACGGAAGCAGCTGGCTGAGGTCTCGGTTGCCACCCGCAAGTGGGCCGCCATGCACCCGAAGGCCAAGATGAAAGACCCAATCACCATCGACGATGTGTTCGAATCCAGGATGATCTGCTGGCCATTCAACCTTCTGATGTGCTGTCTGGTAACCGATGCCGGCGGCGCAATCGTGCTGACCACGGTAGACCGGGCCAGGGACCTGAAACACAAGCCTGTCTACATCCTGGGCACCGGCGAGGCGGTATCCCACGACCTGGTCAGCATGATGAGCGATATGACCACCTCGGAGTGCGCCCGGGTCTCGGGCAAGGCGGCCTTCGAGATGGCAGGTGTCACCCACAAGGATATCGACGTGGCCGAGCTTTACGATGCCTTCGCTTTCACCCCCATGCTGGCCCTGGAGGACCTGGGCTTTGTGAAGCCTGGGGAAAGCGGC
Source organism: Chloroflexota bacterium (assembly GCA_022566235.1). Classification (GTDB taxonomy): domain Bacteria; phylum Chloroflexota; class Dehalococcoidia; order Plut-88900; family Plut-88900; genus JACZVB01. The sequence continues at coordinate 188 of JADFJI010000373.1, read as the reverse complement.
CCTTTCGTGGAGGGCCAGCGTACTGCACCGGGGGGAGAGTTCCCCATGAACACCAACGGTGGGGGCCTCTCCTACACCCATTCGGGGATGTACGGCATCTTCACCCTGATAGAGTTGACCCGTCAGCTCAGGGGCGAGGCTGGCGAACGGCAGGTGAAGGATGCCAAGATCGGCATCGCCCATGGGCC
>JADFJI010000372.1 GCA_022566235.1 Chloroflexota bacterium | reverse complement strand
ACAGCCTGGAGATGACGGATACAGGTCTCAAGGTCGATTGCTTCGGACAAAAACTGGACCCGGAGGTCCACGAGGTGAGGCTGGGGGTGAAGGCCGCCACCTATCACATGCTGAAGGTGGAGGAGGGGAACGGGTTTCGGGCCCAGGTACTCTTTGATATTTAGGGTGGCAAACGGGGCCGTTCGGGGATATATAGGATGGGAACAGGGGCAGACCGGGATTAGGAAATGGCAGAGCAAACACTAGAGAAAGTGCGCCGCCTGGACGACTATCGCTGGGAGCTGCCCCAGGACTACAAGCCGGGGATGCGGGTGCCGGGGATCATCTACGCCGACAGGGAGATGATGGAAGCGATACACCTGGACCAGGCCCTCGACCAGGTGGCCAATGTGGCCTTTCTTCCCGGCATAGTGGAGGCATCTTTCGCCATGCCGGACATTCACTGGGGCTACGGGTTCCCCATCGGAGGGGTCGCGGCCACCAGGGTGGAGGACGGGGTGGTCTCGCCGGGGGGCGTGGGCTTCGACATCAACTGTGGGGTCAGGCTCCTCCGGACCCGGCTCACCGAGGAAGATGTGCGCCCAAAGCTGGAGGAGCTGGTTACGGCCCTCTTCAGGGAAGTGCCCTCCGGGGTGGGGTCCTCGGGCAAAATCAACCTGAAGGGCGGAGAGATAGACCAGGTCTTGAGGAAAGGGGCCCGCTGGGCCGTAGAACAGGGCTTTGGCGAACCCGAGGACCTGGAGTTCACCGAGGAGGAGGGCTGTATCCCAGGGGCCGATCCCGCCAGGGTCGGCCACAAGGCCAAGAAAAGGGGCACACCCCAACTGGGCACCCTGGGATCGGGCAACCATTTCCTGGAGGTGGCGGTGGTGGACGAGGTCTATGATGCCGACGCCGCCCAGGCCTTTGGGCTGGACCAGATTGGGCAGGTGGTGGTATGGATACACTGCGGCTCCCGGGGTCTGGGGCACCAGGTCTGCCAGGACTCCTTGCAGGTAATGGACGCCTCGGTCAAGACCTACGGGATAGAGCTGCCCGATCGGCAGCTGGCCTGCGCCCCGGTGACCTCTCCCGAAGGTCAGGACTATCTGGCCGCCCTTCGATGCGCCGCAAACTTCGCCTGGGCCAACCGTCAGTGTATAGCGCACTGGGTAAGGGAGTCCTTCCTCCAGGTGTTCGACCGGAACAAGGAAGACCTGGGTATTGAGCAGGTGTACGACATCGCCCACAACATAGCCAAGATCGAGACCCACATGGTGAACGGATTGGAGACGGAGGTGTGCGTACACCGCAAGGGCTCAACCCGGGCCTTTCCCCCCGGGCATCCCGAGATACCAGAGGCGTACCGGTCCGTGGGGCAGCCGGTGCTCATCCCTGGGGACATGGGACGATACTCCTTCGTGGCGGTGGGCACCTCCCAGGCGATGAAGGAGACCTTCGGGTCCACCTGCCACGGCGCCGGCAGGCAGAAGAGCAGGGGAGCTGCCCGGCGTCTCATGGAGGGGGTGGACGTTGCTCAGATGCTCCTGGACAAGGGGATAGTGGTGAAGGCCAGAAGCAAACGGGGCCTGGCCGAGGAGGCGCCCGAGGCGTATAAGGACGCAGCGAAGGTGGTGGACGTGGCCCACAGGGCTGGAATATCCACAAGGGTGGTCAGGACCAGGCCCATGGGAGTGGTCAAGGGATAGGGTGTAGGGTAAGTAACCGAAAAGGAGAGGGAATGGGATTCGCTACCGTAGAAGGCCGGAATATTCACTATCAGTACCCTCAGGCAGCGGAGGCGAGGGTCAGCCAGGGCTACACCGTCCTGATGGTGCACGGGGCCTACGACAATCATAAGGTCTGGCGATACCAGTACTCCTACCTGGAAAGAGAGCACATGCCGTTGGCCATAGACCTGCCGGGCCACGGTGAGTCCCAGGGCCCCGCCATCAACGATCCACAGGGCTTCAGGGAGTTCATCAAGGCCTTCGTGGAGGTGATGGACATCGCTCCTTTCGTCTTTGCCGGCCACTCCATGGGAGGCTCCATGGCCCTGGACTACGCCATCTACCATCCCGAGGACCTGAGGGGCCTGATAATGGTGGGCTCGGCCCCCAGTTGGAAGATGTCGGCGGAGCTGATCCGGATGTGGAAAACGGACCCGGAAGAGGCCCGGGGCAAAAACATCGGGCTTCTCTTCTCCAAGAAGACCTCGAAGCGGCTGGTGGAGCAGTACGATAGGGAGCTCAGGACCACACCGGCCGAATCCTGCCTGGCGGACAGCGAGAACTGCGCCGCATACGACCTGGAGGCCCATCTTGGCGTGATCGACCTGCCTGCACTGGTTATATGCGGGGA
>JADFJI010000371.1 GCA_022566235.1 Chloroflexota bacterium | reverse complement strand
GGAAGGTGGCTTCACCATAGCAGAGCTGAAGGGGGTAGCCCTTCATGACGAGAACGGTGAGTTTGTCGGCGTGGTGAACCCACAGACCCTGCTGATAGATCAAGAGAGCGGTAGGGTGAAGAGCTTCCTGGAGAGTAAAACCGACCCGATTGAAGAGTTCAAGGAGTTTTTCACAGGCGTGAGGGATTTCTTCGATGAGGGTGGAGAACACCTCGGGACCTTCGACGCCGAGCTGGAGAAAGCACAGTTCTTATTCGCTCTTGAAAGGGGGGACGAGTTCAAGCCCCAGGAGTTCACCCATGTGGATGAGTTTGGGGAGGCGTTAAGCCCTGGGGACATCCCGTTCTTCCAGGGTTTCTCGGTGACCGATCTGGAGGACTTCGCCGTAGGTGAGGCCTTTGGCGGCGATCTGGGATTCAGTCAAGAGGAGCTAAAGCAGCTGTTCGCTGAGCGGCTGGAGGCTCATGGGGATGAGGGCCTGGCCCCGAACGGGCAGGACCCGTCCTTTGACGGACAAGAACCACTCCCTGATGGGCAGGAACCGCCCCCAGACGACGGCGGACAGCAGGAACCGCCCCCAGACGACGGCGGACAGCAGGAACCGCCCCCAGACGACGGCGGACAGCAGGAGCCACTCCCAGACGAGCATCAGGAGCCGCCCCCAGACGAGCATCAGGAGCCGCCCCCTGATGGGAACCAGCAGCCGTAGGCTATGTCCGACTTTGTTTCATGACAGGTAGGGACTGGTGAAATCGGATATCGGGAGTGGGGTGAGAAGCATCGAGGCATCGTCCCCCAAGCCTTTGGCTGGCCCAGCAGAGTGTCTACTACACGGGGCACGCCTTACTGGGAAGCGAATTCGCCGAGTTCTGACACCTGACCCCCTTCTCAATCTCCCGACAACCGGACGTTAGAGGAGGACCCATGGACAAATTTAGCAAGGGCGATAAGGTGCGTGTACGGCGCTATGCCAGAGAAGGAACGATCATTAAGCCGGATGGGAAAAAGATGCCACTGTGGGCGACGCCACCAACCGAGCCGGAACAGCTCTGGCTGGTTGATATCGATGGGGCAGAGTTCGCTGAACTGGTTGAGGAATCGGCCCTAGAGCTTCTTTGAGCCTAAGGTGAGAACGGCCCCACCTTTCTGCGGTTGGGGATGTGTGTAGGCAGGCCTTCTTTCAAAGGCTCGATATATTCTACGCCGAACCCGCAGCATGTCCCAATCACCTGGACCCCCATCTCGACCCACTTGCGTGCCTCGTTCAAGAAGTCCTTAGGGGATTCTCGGTCTACGATAGACAGGTCCTGCCACGTCGTCAGCCAGTCAGGCCTCAGGGAATCAGGATAGGCCGCCACAGGCCCGGGCCACCTGTCAAGAAGAACTCCGAGACCAGCCGTTGTCTCCGGAATCTCCGCGTGCATAAGCACCATGCCAGACATGCCCCCGATAGGCATTATCTCGTCGATAGCATGAGCCAGGGTGAGGTCTTTCCTCCCGTGGTCCAGAATAGTGACCGCGTCCCCGTCAGTATGCATCATGCTGAAGCCAGACCAAACCGGAAGGCCGGTCCTCTTCGCCGCCCTCAAACAGAGTTCCCTTGCCGGTTGATCCAGAAGATTCTCCAGCAAAAAGAAGTCAACTCCCTCTTCGGCCAGATGGTCTACCATCTCCTCGTAGTAGGCCTCTTTAACAGCGGGGTCCAGGTTATAGCCATCGCCGCTCATGGCTCTAAGAGCACCGGTACTCGGCTCCCGGCCCACGTGGCGATCGCTGATGGCGCCTGCCAGATATACCGATCTGCCTCCAGCCGCCCTTTCTATCGCTTCACGGGCCAGATACACCGCCCGAATATTTGCCTCCCGCACCTGGTCTCCATAGCCAGAAGCCTCCAACACATCTCTGTGGCTGGAAAAGGTGTTAGTCGTGATGATATCTGCCCCGGCCTTGATATAACGCTCATGCATCTTTCGGACCGTATGAGGATGGGTAAACAGCGCTTCGGCCGACCAGGCGATCGGGTGTGCTGGGGCTCCCAACCTTGTAATCTCAGTGCCAATAGCCCCATCCAAGATCAGGACCTCGCCGTTGGCCAATCTCTCTTCAAGTTCTTGATAACCACCCATGGAATCCCCCTTCCGTTAATCTGTGTGCTGTTGAGATGCTAGCATTTTGAAGAACGCCACGTAAACAAATGGATTGCTATTTTAATTTGGCGTGTATCGACCAGGGCAGCCTGTGATGCCAATCGAAGACTATATCTTTCTCGCAGCCATGTGGCCCGAAAGGATGGCGTCGTGGATCTTCCTGGGGGCCTGGGCATCACCGACCAGGAGCAACTGCGAGAC
>JADFJI010000370.1 GCA_022566235.1 Chloroflexota bacterium | reverse complement strand
AACGTGTGGTGGCTGAAATATTACGTCAACGGTGTTTTCCAACCCCTCGCCCCTGATCAGGCTGTCCACCAGTTTTCTGAACGGCTGCTCCCCATCCCCTATAACAATGGCATCGATGTCAGGTGTAAAAGCGTCCTCAGGAGCCAGGCTCACATGATGCCCCCCAACCACTATGGGAATATCGGGTGAGAGGGTTTTGACCTCCTGGGCTATCTCTTTCACCGAATCAACGTCGACGGTGTAGCCCTCTTTGATGCCGAGGAGATCAGGCTGGAACTCCTCGACCACCTGGGCCAGGGGTTTAGGGTCCACCCGCATGTCATAGATCATTACATCGGCTGTATCAAGGAGGGTACCGGCCAGATACTCGAGGCCCAGGGGCTCCACGACTACCGTGGCGTTGAAACCTACCGTGAGGTGGTTGGGCGGCTCGACGAGAAGGACTTTGCGGGGTACCGGAAAGTTTCTAGTGCTGTTTTTGGTAGAGGCCTGTGTTGACATTAAAGATCCTTCAGCCTAGTCCCTATGTAGATCAGGGAGAAAAAGGTCAAAACATACGCGATAGAATCCCGAAGAACTGCTGTGCGATTGGGGCGTATTATAACACAATATGTGAAGTATGAGACCAGAGGGTCTTAAGAGCATAGGCCAGGAAGTTTGCGCATTACCTTGACCGTCTAAACGCTGCGTTCCTATAATACACTCCATCTTTCCCCTTATTATCTTGAGACCCGAGAAGTGAGGCCGGGGCTCGGCCATAGCCCTCATCCCAAATCGAAAATGGCAGCGGGCCTTGTTGCCAGCTTGAGGTGTATTCTGCCGATGGGCGATTGGAAAAGAGAGTTGAACGGCCCCCGGGTGGCGGTGGCCAGCCAAGGCTGTAAGCTGAACCAGGCGGAGGCCGACTATATAGGACGCCGGTTTCTTGAGGCCGGGTGCACCCTGGTGGACCCCGAAGGCCAGGCCGACATATATGTGCTGAACACCTGCACCGTGACCCACGTTGCCGATGCCAAGGCCCGTCAGTGGCTAAGGGCCGCTCATCGCAGGAACCCCCTTGCTGCGGTGATAGCCACCGGCTGTTATGCAACACTGGACAGGGAAGCGGTGTCGGGTGTGGAGGGGGTCACCCTGATCGTAGACAACCAGCACAAGGATGAAATCATCGAGGCGGTCCAGGGCCTGGGATTGCTGGACAGGCACGATGCCCTGTCTTCAATGGACCGAGATTTCATCGACTCCTCATGGGACAGGCCGACCCGCACCCGGGCTTTCATCAAGGTTCAGGAGGGGTGCAACCAGTTCTGTGCCTTTTGCACCGTTCCCTTCACCAGGGGTAGAGAGGCCAACGTACCAATTCCGGATGTGGTCCAACAAGTCGAGGCCAGGGTTCAGGAGGCATACAAGGAGGTGGTGCTCACCGGCCCTCAAATAGGCTCCTACGGGCTCTATCCACCTACTCCTGAATCCAGGAAGGATACCGAGGGTTTTCAAGGTCGGCTGCATGGCCTTATCGAAACGATTTTGAGTGAGACCAAGATTACACGCCTGAGAATTTCGTCTATACAGCCCCAGGACTTGACTCCCTTGCTGTTGTCTGCCTGGCAGGACCGGAGGCTCTGCAGGCACGTGCATATGGCCCTCCAGAGCGGCAGCGACTCCGTGCTTAGAAGAATGAGGCGTCGATATTCCGCCAGGGATTATCTGAATGCTGTAGAGAGGTTGAGGAACGCCGTGCCAGACATAGCCATAACCACCGACGTGATGGTTGGTTTTCCCGGGGAATCGGATGAGGAGTTCGAGGAGAGCTACCGGCTGTGTGAACAGATCGGGTTCGCCGCTATGCACGTATTCCCCTTCTCCCCCCGGCCCGACACTCAGGCCAGCAGAATGGCTGGGCAGGTGCCGGACCGGATTAAGAAGGAGCGGGCCCACAGGATGCTGGCTTTGGCCGGAGAATCCGGTTCACGATTCCGCCGCTCTTTCGTCGGCCGCGCCATGGAGGTGCTGTGGGAAGAGGAGGGTGGGGTGGATGGCGCTTTGGTATGGTCCGGACTAACCGATAACTACCTGAGGGTGTATACCCGTGACCCGGGAATTAGTCCGAACCAGATTATGCTTACGGACCTGGTAGGGGAGCTGAACAACGGCCTAGCGGGTCGAGTCCTGGTCAGTTCGGGGCGAAGGTCGAGATGATGTCCGAGACCATGCCCATGGCCGGCAGGATCATGATGTAGACCGCCGGGTGAGAGTAAAACCAGAACACGTGCTGCCACAACAGCACCTGCCCGTGGCCCTGCGGGTCAAAGAAGTGCGTGCCCAGCACGCGGTCGAGGATCTGCATGAACAGGGCTGCCGCCAGCACCGGC
>JADFJI010000369.1 GCA_022566235.1 Chloroflexota bacterium | reverse complement strand
AGATGGGCATCGACGTCTTTTTCAACGCCAAGCACATCACCTCCAACGAATTCGATGGCGAGATCCACGCACATTCATGGCGGCTGCGCGCGGTGGTCCTGGTGGCTCATGACCGGGATGACCCGGTGGTTGGTGAGGGCGGGGCCGCCGCGGTTGTCGATGATGATGCTCTGGGCGCGACCGGTGCTGACATCGTTGGCGTCGAAGATGGCCAGGGTGCTGGCGTAGTTGGTGCCCACGGCGCTGATCTCGACGGTGGCTCCGTTAAGTTGGAAACCCAGGTCGGACGTCAGCTCTGAACGGAGTGTGCCCGTATTCACCCAGAGTCGGTCGCCAAACGCCTCTACGGTCCCCTTGCCTTGCATCCTGTACGTGCCGAAAAAAAGGTAGACGCCCCGGTTGAAGCTAAGTTCGGTTTCCTCATCAAGGATGAAGGTGCCGCTTCCGACGCTCATACCCCCTCCGTTCAGCCGCAGCCGCGCGAGTCCCCGGTCCGCCTTGAGTTCGACCCGGCTTTGCAGAAGGGTGGCCAGTATGTTTCTGAATCCTGAAGGCCAAGTAACACCCACTTTCCATCCTTGCACCTATAAGTATTATAGATAGGGTTTCCTGCCCTTTCGCCGAGCTCCCTCTCCTTTTGCTCCTCACGAGCCCCACGAAGGGAGGCCCCCATATAATCTCTCTGATACAAGTGGATTAGAGCGCCCAACATCGAGGCATTAACTTCCTGGCCTATCCCGTGCCTCTCACGGGCAAGCAAGGCTGAAAGTATAGATAGCGCTATCATTATCCCTGTTATCTGGTCAGCCGCAGCTCCAGGTATCACATTAGGTCTGTCGTTCTGATCTCTGTTGTACCACGTTAAACCACTCCTGGCCTGGGCTACCCCATCCCAGGCACCGGCATCTCTATCCGGCCCCTTAAGGCCGAAGGCGGAAGACGAAGCATATATTAGTCTCGGATTAAGCTGTGACAGAGTGGCATAATCCAGGCCCAGTTTACTGACAGCCTTGGGGCGCAGGTTTGTCAAGAATACGTCAGCTGTCTCTACCAGCTCGTATAGAATCTGCTTACCCTTTTGCTTTTGAAGGTCCAGAGCGATGTCCCTCTTGCCATTATTAACGCTCTCAAATCCCAGATGTACACCCTGCAGTTCGAAGTCGCGCCCCATCATCCGTACTATGCCTCGATAAGCATCACCGAGCCCACGCCGCTCAACGTGTATTACGTCAGCACCTAGGTAAGCAAGAAAAGCCCCCGCCCTTGGCCCAGCTATCCATTGGGTGCAGTCCACCACCTTCATCCCTTGCATTACACTGGTCATGAATCAATCTTCTCCAATAGTTCGCCTGCTCCCCTTCAACACATTAAGCCGGAAACCCCCATAGCAACTTAGATTTCCCCAACCATGTGGCCCTGTGCGATGCCTCGAACTATAAAATGGCATCCCGAGCACGTCAACTGCTATCCGATTCACTCAATCGCTCCATTCTCATGAGGTAACCCTCTCCTTTTACCCCACCCGGGAACATTTTAGTACCTATCTCCGTTTTTACCTATAGAACCGGTGAAAGATACTAGGCAAACTCAAAAAGGAGGTAAGGACGATGAACAAGTGGGTGATTATTTTAGTTGTGGTGACACTGGCCATAGGGGCGAGTTCCGGCGTAGTATTCGCCCTAACAGGAGATGGGAGTGGTAACGAAGATCAGGACGTGGCCGACGAGTGGCAATTGGTTGAGGCATCTGGCTAGATGGGCTTCTACTAATAGATGAATACCGGTGTCAGAAACAGCTCCTGGAGGACAAGCTTGCCTCACTTGTAGTACCTGGGGTCGATGCGGCCACGGAGGCCGGGAAGTTGTTGGAAAACCTGCCCACCCTTTGGGAAGAAGCAAACCTGGGTGAGCGGCGGCAGATACTGCTCACCATGCTGGATGCGGTCTACGTCGATGCCAAGAAAGAGAAGGCCATCATAGCCATAAGGCCTAAGCCTGCATTCAAGGCCCTGTTCGAGATCGCTACCACTCGCAAAGGCAGTGGGATAGTCCTGATAACGACTAAGCCCCCGGACTTTTTCAGCCCGGAGGCATCGATTTCGTGTTCCTGGTGGAGCCGGGGGAGGGTGGAACTCCCCCAGGAACGCGGGCTGCTAATTCTTCTTCTTGCTGCGTAGTACTTTCCAGATATCACTCTCGCAATGTGCAGTCTTCTTGTATATTGCGAAGGTTACTCTGCTACTGGTCTCCATGCTACGCCACCAGGGGCCGCGGCCATCGAACACGAGTCCACGCCGCCGGATGGTTTCGTGAGCTTGATGGGGGGATTGACGGCATTCGTAGATGAAACTACCATGGCTCTCGCCGAAGATGGTGAGGGGCTTGGG
>JADFJI010000368.1 GCA_022566235.1 Chloroflexota bacterium | reverse complement strand
GCTCCATTGAAACACCGACCTTCGGTAGAGGGACCTACACATCTGAGGGGCTTCACCCTTGGGGTGAGGCAGTGTGGATCGAGGTCGGGGAACACGGCCCTTGGAGCTAAGAATCCTCCCGCTGTTTCCTCTTGAGGAACTCCTCCAGGCTCTTTATTATCTCGTCGCTTCTAAGAGGCTCCTGCTCCTCCTGCTCCTCGATGGCCTTCTCCAATTGCCGGACGTACTGCCGGAGCTTGGGGTTCTGGACCAGGGCCTGGTTTACCTGTTGCACCAGCCTTTCGCCCTTGCGTTTGAGGTCCTGCAGGTCCAGCTGGATGCCAAGCATCGGCAACAGGCGCTCCAGCACCGCCAGCCAGGCCTTGGGGTTGGCGGTGGGCAGGTAGTGGGGGGTACCGCTCCAGAGGCTGATGCTGGGCAGGCCCATCTCCTGTGCGGTGTGCTCCAGCATCGAGTGTATGGAGGTGGGCCCCTGGTAGTCGGTGAACTGGAGGTCGTACTCCTCCAGGGTGGCCCGCATCCCGCTATCGGTCAAAGCCGCCGATACCTGGGGAGGCCGGGAATGGGGCGTGGAGTCGTAGAAACTTCCCAGCAGAATTAGCTCCGCCGGGTCGAAGTCCTGAAAGGCGGAAAAGAACGCCTCTGTGTACTCCCTCCACCTGAGGTGGGGCTCAGCCCCCAGGAACAGGATCAGGTCCTTTTGGCCATCGGGGTCTTCCCAGTAGTAAAATTCGTTGGAGACGAACTTGAATCGCCGGATGACCCCGTCGGTGATGGAAGCGACGGGCCTGGCAGAGGTAAAGTCATAGAACGGGTCCGGGTCCAACTCGGCGTACTTTACCGGCTTCAGCTTGCTTTTCAGATAGGAGACGGTACCAATGGAGACCTCGCCGGCATTTGCCCACCCGGAGAAGCCGGCCACTACACGAGGGTTCCTGAGTTTAGGAGTTTTCAGAATGTGAAGGTTGCTCATACACGCATGTCTTCTAATAGATAATCGCTGACGCCCGGATCCGGTGATGGAATAAAGAGGTTTCGGGCCACGATTCAAGACCAAGTATACCAGCAAGGAAAATCTGGGGCTATGTTCCCATCGTACTCATCGTGTTAGCGCCATTATCGGCATAAGAGGGGCGAACAGCTTTCCAAAACCTGGGGGCTGAGGTTAGAATGCGCTGAAGCCCCAACGAGAGTCGACCTTAGTATGCCCGGAAAGGGTGCAGCCCCGACGCCCTCGAACCACAACATGGATACCTCGCCTCGATACCACGCGGACGACCTCAGGAGGTTGACCCGAGAGATACTGACCCGGTGCGGCATGACCTCCCGGGACGCGAGTATTTCGGCGGACGTTCTCATCGATACCGACCTTCGGGGGATCGACTCCCACGGGATCGCACACCTCTCCTCCCACAATGCATATGTGCCCGGTCTCAGAAGCGGCAAGATAAACCCTCGGGCCCGGTGCCACACAATTAAGGAAGGCCCGACGACTGCCTTGCTGGATGGGGATGGGGGCCTGGGGCTGGTGGTGGCCTACAACGCCATGAAGCTGGCCATCGAAAAGGCCGAGGGAAACGGCGTCGCCATGGTAGCGGTAACCAACAGCCATCACTACGGGGCCGCGGGCTATTACTCGATGATGGCCCTGCCCCACGATATGATCGGCATATCTATGACCAACGCCTCTCCAGCGGTGCTCCCGACCTTTGGCCTGGAGCGGAGGCTGGGGACCAATGCCATCAGCTTTGCCGTGCCTGCCGGCGAGGAGCCGCCCTACGTCCTGGACATGGCCACCAGCACCGTTGCGGTGGGGAAGCTGGAGCTGGCCCGCCGGAGGGGAGAGCCCATCCCTCTGGGCTGGGCAGTGGATAAGCACGGAGCAGGCACCACCGATCCTAACGATTACTGGGATGGCGGAGCCTTGCTGCCCCTGGGCTCCACCCCAGAGCTTAGCAGCTTCAAGGGATACGGATTGGGCATACTGGTGGATATTCTATCGGGGGTGTTGTCGGGCGTCGGGTTCGGGGCCGCCCTATCGCGTGAGGACAGGACCGTAGGCCATTTCCTCGGGGCCATCCGTATCGAGAGCTTCCGCCCTGTGGAGGATTTCAAAGAGATGATGGACGACATGATAAGGAGCCTCCGCTCCACTCCGACGGGGCTGGGGGACGAGCGGGTGCTGGTGCCGGGGCTGAAGGAGCACGAGACCTATCAGGAGAGGTCTCGCACCGGCATCCCCCTTCACCCGGAGGTTAGGGACTCCCTCAAGGGGCTGGCCGATGAGTTGGGGATACAGTTCCCTTCGGAGAACCTCGGGGCCGGCTGAAGGCCTCTTGGCCTGGTGGCTGCTGATAGGCCCCGATGGTGTAAAAGGAGTTCAGGCATGATC
>JADFJI010000367.1 GCA_022566235.1 Chloroflexota bacterium | reverse complement strand
GAGTTTCGACTTCTGAATGTTGCGGTGGAAGGGACCCGTCGGGCCGACGGAGCGAAGAACCTGCGTATCGGGGCTAAAGAGACCATGGAGGCGGTCAGGGCCCATCCTCACTATTCTGCTCCCCTGAAGGGAAAGAACAGGGGGCGAGGGATTGGGATGGGCTTCTGCCGGAACAACACGGGCCCGGCATGTGCGGTGGCCAACGTCCTCTCAAACGGCACCGTCAACCTGGTGGAGGGGTCTGTCGATATCGGGGGTAGCCGTGTGGCCGTAGCCCAGCAGCTGGCCGAGGTCCTGGGCATCCCTGTCGAAGACGTGAACCCCATTGTGGGAGACACCGATTCCATAGGCTTCACCTCCCTTACCGGAGGGAGCAGCGTGGCATTCAAATCGGGGATGGCCGCCTACGAAGCTGCCAGGGACGTGCAGCGCCAACTTGTCCAGCGGGCCGCCATCCTCTGGGAGGTGGATGAGGACCAGGTGGAATACGTCGACGGCGAGCTCAGGCACAGATCTGACTCCGAACTCAGGTTGAGCTTCAAGGAGATCGCATCGAGGTTGATCGAAACCGGTGGCCCCGTGGTGGGAAGGGCCAACGTGAACCCGACCCGGTCGGGCGCGTCCTACTCGGCGAACATCATCGACGTCGAGGTGGACCCGGAAACAGGTAAGGTGGATATCCTCCGCTGCACCGCTTTTCAGGATGTCGGCACCGCCATTCACCCCAGCTATGTTGAGGGGCAGATACAGGGGGGGACCAGCCAGGGCATCGGGTGGGCCCTGAACGAGGAGTACTACATGAGCGAGGAAGGCCATATGCTCAACGCCTCCCTGCTCGATTACAGAATGCCTACAAGCCTGGACCTGCCGATGATCGAACCGGTCATAGTGGAGGTGCCGAACCCAGGGCATCCGTTCGGGGTGCGAGGGGCCGGCGAGGCCAACATCACCCCAACGCTGGCCGCTCTGGCCAACGCAATTCACAACGCTACCGGGGTCAGGTTGAGACAGCTTCCCATGTCCCCCGCCACAATCGTAGAGGCCCTGAAGAAAAAGGGGGACTGAGGCCCCAAGCCTTATATCGTCCGCGCTAGGCAACGAAAATCTGTTGAGCGTGGTGACCTTGTTTTAAAAGACCCACCGGCGATGTCGATGCCCGGTTTTTTGGAGGTGGAAGATGCCGACGCGAAGCATAATGGACCGGTTGAGGGCCGGAGATGTCCTTCTCATGGACGGCGGCACGGGCTCCGAGATTCAGCGGAGAGGGGCCGATGTGCTGGTGGACACCACGGCCGAGACGGAGCTCAGGGCGTGGTCGGCCACCGCGAACATCGAATTTGCAGATGTGGTGCAGCAGGTGCACCAGGACTATCTTCGGGTTGGCGCGGATATCATCATCAGCAATAACTTCTGGACTACGCCAAGCAGGCTGGAGCTGATCGGCCGGGGCCAAAACTGGGAAAAGTACGCCCGGGCCGCCGGGGAGAACGCTCTGAGGGCCCGGGACGCCCTAAACCCGGAGGCGTATGTTTTCGGTGGAATATCAGCTCCATACAGGCAAGATTACCGTGTGACCTCACCAAAGCCCGACGTGGAGGTTTTGGGTAAAGAGGCCTTTGATCAGGAATTCCTCGGGCCCGCCGGGGTGTTGTCGGGGCTAGGGGTCGACGCCCTGCTGCCCGAATACGTGGGCTTTATCGACGACTGCGTGGCCGCGGTAGACGCCTGTGCGACCCTGGGGCTGCCGGTTTTCCTGGGCGTCCGCCATATCACGGATTACGGCTGGATGCAGTATGGAGAGACGCTCCAGGACCTGGTGAAGGCGCTAGAGGGGCATCAGATCGACTGCATATTGCTGATGTGCAGCCGCCCTGAATGCGTTTCCGTGGCCCTTCCCGCTCTTCGTCAGGCCTTCGATGGCCCCATAGGGGCCTACGCCAACGTCGGCTATAATCCTATGGCCCCGGTACGAGGGCGCACCCATAAAGGTGACGACATGACAGCCGGCTACAGCCCATCGAGGCTGGCCGAGTTCGCCCAGGATTGGAAAGAGATGGGGGCGCAGATCATCGGCGGGTGCTGCGCCACGGGACCGGAGCACATCATGGCCCTCAGGCCTGGGGTGAAGGGCTAGGAGGAATACAGATGGCGAAGGCGGCATCCGGGGAGCTGATCGACTGGCATACTCATTGCTACCTTCCCGAGCACCAGAGCGCCGAGGCGATAGCGGAGAGGAAGGCCTTTGGCGTCAGGGGAGGGGAGCCGTGGCCCGAGAAGCACCGGGCTGCCATCGAGGAGGCGGGGGTGGGAAAGTTCGTCGTGGTCAACATCCCCCGCCGTCCGGGCCACGAAATTCCCAACGACTTCATCGCAGAGTACGTGGGCCAGTATCCCGGCAGGGC
>JADFJI010000366.1 GCA_022566235.1 Chloroflexota bacterium | reverse complement strand
AGCGTATGAAGTTCGGCACCTTTGTGATATTCATCATCGTCTGGTCCACTGTCGTATACGCACCGCTGGCACACTGGTTCTGGGGGGAAGGTGGATGGCTGGGGTTGAACGGCTGGGGCGCCCTGGATTTCGCTGGGGGCGCAGTAGTCCACATCAACTCGGGGGTGGCTGCGCTGGCCGCGGCCCTTGTCTTCGGGAGGCGTCACCGGTTGGGGAAAGAGCTCATGGGACCTCACAACATACCGTATGTTGTCCTGGGAGCGTCGTTGCTGTGGTTCGGCTGGTTCGGGTTCAACGCTGGAAGCGCACTGGCCTCGGGAGGCAGCGCAACCAACGCGTTCGTTGTTACCAACACCGCCGCCGCCACTGGAGCATTGACCTGGGTTGCCCTCCACTGGTTGCGCACCGGTAGGACCACCTCCGTCGTCGGGGCTGCCACAGGGGCCATAGTCGGCCTTGCGGCCATTACCCCTGCTGCGGGGTTCGTAGGACCGATGCCTGCGATTATCATCGGGCTGGTGGCCGGAGTTCTATGCTACCTGGCGGTCTTATTGAAGAACAGGATGAAGCTGGACGATGCTCTGGACGTTTGGGCCGTTCATGGCGTTGGTGGGACCTGGGGAGTCCTTGCGGCGGGCATTTTTGTTGGGGTCGGCTTTTTGGGGATCTCCGACCATGTTCTTCCCGGAATCGGGCGGGGAGAGCAGGTCATACGCCAGCTGGGGGCCATCGGCGTCAGCTGGGGATGGGCTTTCGTCATGACGCTGTTAATTCTGTTCGCCTTGAAGTACACGATAGGATTGAGGGTAAGCAAAGAAGAGGAGGAGGAAGGGTTGGACATCTCTCAGCATGGGGAGGAGGCCTACGGGCCCGGGCCCAGTGGTTGAGCCGTTCAAACTGGTATCGCGAGGTTTGCAGCGGGGCCCATGACCCCAGCTTGAGGCCCCGGCCTAGCTGAAGTTGAACAGCCGGGCCACGTTGTCGCAGACTATCTTGCGCCGCTCCTCCGGGGGTACGTCGGCCAGCATGGAGTCCAGCACCTCTCGGGACCGGGGCCACGTGGACTCGGCGTGGGGGTAGTCCGAGCCCCAGGTCAGGGCATCCACTCCTATGATCGAGCGGAGCATGATCCCGATATCGTCCTGCTGGAAGCTCAGGGTGATGTTGCTGCCGAAGAAGTCGCTGGGCAGCTTACCTTCCTTGAAACGGTAGGGGGCCACCTGGCTCAGCTCCTGGTAGTGCCAGTCCATGGTCCTGAGGAAGTAGGGGGCCCACGCTAGCTCGTGCTCCACGATTGCCACCTTCAGATTGGGGTACTTCTCGAACACGCCGGAGAAGATCATGGAGGCCACAGAGTGGCGTACCCAGTAGTCCTGGGTCACGCTGAAGGCCGCCGCTCCCTTTTCCGTACCCTCGGTGGTGAAGACGCTGACCTGGCCCGGCCCGGGCCGGTTGGATGCGACGTGCATGCTCAATACAACCCCCAGGTCCTGGGCCGCAGCCCAGAAAGGCCAGTAGGCCGGGTCGTCGTATCCCATATCGTGGCCGGGATAGGTGGTGATCATGGCCCCTGGGAGACCCATTCTGGCGCATCGCTCCAACTCCACGGTAGCTCCCTGGATTTCGTCCAGGTTGATCAGGGCGTTGCCCTTGAAGATGCCCGGGTTGGCCTTACAAAATTCAGCCATCCAATCGTTGCTGGCCCGGAAGCAGGCCGATAGCAGGTCACTCTCCAGGATGGTGTAGAGCCTGGCCCCCAGGGTGGGGTAGATCACCTCGCCGTCCACGCCGTCTACCTCCAGGTCCTTTAGCCGGGGCCCGGGATCATAGGCCCCGGGCCTGACGTCCTGGATCATCCCCTCGAAGGTGATGGACTCGGGGTCTTCGTAGCGGAGCCCTGCCTGGGACGGCGCGCCGACTGACCCGAGGGGGGTATCCCCGTCTACGTACCACCTGGCCATCCCTGCCTCATCGACGACCATGTGTGGGGCCCGGTCCTTGAACCGGCCTTCCATCCCGCTGACCCACAGGTCCGGGGGCTCGACTATGTGGGAATCGGATGAGATAAGCTCGTGCTTGGCCATCATGCGCTCTCCGAATCGTGGGGCTATGTGCATTCAAATGATAGATAACCGTGTCATGGCTGTCAATGGACGTCGGCGCCCGGCCCCTTGAGGCCGTTTAATACGCTCCTCCAAATGGGGAATGTCCCGACGCCAAGTCCCGAGTATCGGGACAAATCGGAACTAAGGCTAATTTACTCCCCCTTCCTGACCAGGCCTGTCCTGAGCCTGTCGAAGTGTCCCATCGAAAGGGTGGTCGAAACTGTTATTAAACGGCCTCGGGCCTTTTTCGTTGACAATGGCCTGGGGGCCGCCCTATGATAGCTGCCGCCCTTTGCCC
>JADFJI010000365.1:908-2404 GCA_022566235.1 Chloroflexota bacterium | reverse complement strand
AGTGTAGAGGAACTATCGCGACCCTTTGAAGATAAACCTGTCGTGCAACCGTCTGATACCACAGTTGACAAGAAGGTTTCCAAGAAGAAGAGTAAGGCTTCTTTGAGGCAGGCAGAGAAGCGGGGCCAGTTGCCACTGGGCAAAGAAATTAAGCCTGGGGCTGAGAAAAAGAAAGAACTGCCAGAGACATTTCACAGGAATTGAACCGCATATAACTAGTGTTTATCTCTTTCTTAATTTTTGTTCGCGGTAGCACCTTCTTCATCTAATTTATCTTACAATGCTCAAAAATATCCTTGATTGTTTCCAGAGCGTGGTCTACCTCCTCGGGGCCGATGCCGTAGTGGGTGACGAAGCGCCAGTTTTTGGTCTTTGCGCCCCCCTTGATTCCCCGTTCCTCCAGGAGTCGGGCCAGCTCCGCCGGGGGCCCGGCGGTGACCTGGAAGTAGACCTGGTTGGTGGGGTAGCGGTCGGGGTCGATATCAATGCCGGGTATGCGGCTCAGGCCCAGGGCCAGACGCCGGGCGTTGGCGTGGTCCTCGGCCAGCCTGTCGATCATGCTCTCCAGGGCCACGATGCCCGCGGCGGCGATGACCCCCACCTGCCTCATCCCTCCGCCCACCGTCTCCCGCCAGAACCGGGCCTTCTTTATGAACTCCTCGCTGCCGCAAAGCAGGGAACCGATGGGGCAGCTCAGCCCCTTGGAGAGACAGAAGCTGACCGAGTCGGCGTCCTTCACCAGCTCCGACACGGGGGTCTCTAGGTAGACCGAGGCGTTGAATATCCGGGCCCCGTCTATGTGGAGGGGGATGTGGTGTTTCCTGGCGACCCGGGCCACGGAGCCGATATCGTCCTGGGTCAGGACTACGCCGCCGCATGAGGTGTGGGTGTTCTCCAGGGCGATGAGGCCGGTGGTGGGGAAGTGGACGTTATCGGGGCGTATGGCCTCCTCCACCTCCTGGGGGTCCAGCATCCCACGCTCATCGTTGTGGATGGTCTGGACGTGTACCCCACCCAGGGTGGCTGCCCCACCGCCCTCGTCGGTGAAGATGTGGGAGCGGTGGCCTACGATCATCTCGTCGCCCCGCCTGCAGTGGGCTAGGATGGCCACAAGATTGCTCATCGTGCCGCTGGGGGTGAAGACGGCAGCCTTCTTACCCAGCATCTCGGCGGCCAGGGCCTCGAGCCGGTTGAGGGTGGGATCATCGCCGTATTCGTCGTCGCCCAGCTCCGCCTCCATCATGGCGCGGTACATCTCTGGAGTGGGATGGGTGACGGTATCGCTTCGGAAATCGATTATTCGCATATTAATCTCCCTGAAGGAGGTTTGGGGAAACCCTCACCCTCCTTCGGCTACGCTCAGTACAGGCTCTGTATCCCCTCTCCCTTAACAAGGGAGAGGGGGAAAGATAATTCTGGTCCCGACGAGTCGGGACAGACCCCCCGTCATCCCGAGCAGTCGGGATGGAATCCCCCCGCATGGGCCTGGGATTATC
>JADFJI010000365.1:0-898 GCA_022566235.1 Chloroflexota bacterium | reverse complement strand
GGACAGGCCCGGACACTGGACTCTCCACTATAGATCAGTATTGCCAGGCGGTTCTAAAATTGAATGGCGAACGGGTCAATTCTAACAGCGAGGTGGGGCGGAGGCTATTCTAGGTGCGCCAGTTCTCGCCATTTGCCCCGACGGGCCAGGGCCAGGACCTGGGGGGCCGCACGTCCGAAATGTGCGCCGGCGACTAGCAGGGTCAGGAAGAAGCAAAGGAAAACCTGTCCTCCCGGCTGGGACGAGGCCAGGGTGAGGATGTTGAGCAGCATGAAACCGGCCGTGACGCTGGGGACGACGTATCCCGTAAGGTAAACCGCGGCCACAGTGAAAAAGAGAACACCGAGGGTGATCCAGGGGAGCACAGCAAGAGACACTCCGAAGACGGTGGCCGCTCCCTTTCCTCCCCCAAAACGGAGGAAAGCGGACCAGTTGTGTCCCACGGCCACGGAGACCGCGGCCAGATACATTACAACCTCCGGCGCACCCAGCCATCTCACAATGTAGATGGCCAGCAGCCCCTTGGAGGCATCGAGGGCGAAGACCAGCAACCCGGGGCCTTTGCCCACCGAATTGTATACGTTAAGGGCCCCGACGTTGCGGCTTCCCAGTCGACGAATGTCGGCCCCGTTGAGGGCCCGGGTTATCAGGTAGGCGAAGGGCACGGCCCCGAGGAGATAGGCCAGCAATAGGATTGGGATGGCTATCAGTAACCGTTCCATGGTGACAGGCCTTTCGAGCGATTGGATGCCGCGAGGCGGACGTCGGGTTCGAGGGAGGACTAGCAAAAAACCCTCACCCTCCTTCGGCTATGCTCAGGACAGGCTCTGTGTCCCCCTCTCCCTTAGCCAGGGAGAGGGGGAGAAAAAATTAATCTGGTCCCGACTTATCCCGATGC
>JADFJI010000364.1 GCA_022566235.1 Chloroflexota bacterium | reverse complement strand
GAATGTCTCGGGCCTGGGGCCGATGGGATTTATTGGATTGTTCTATAAAAACCTATTATAATTAACTGCGCTATAATAAGCCTGCTGGGGTCACGTGAGGCAGCCGGCGAAGAGGCCTCGATGACCGGATTGAGCGATGTGCCCCTGGGAGGCCCTCGAGGGCCGAGTATGTCGAGAAGCCCAATGAGTTGGAGACTGTAAATAAACCTGACATGAGTAGGAAAACAGAGCATCGCCGACAAGGGACACAGTAGATGGTAAGCAAGAGTAAGGTCAGCAAGACCACTGTCCAGACCATAGTCGACCAGGAGTACAAGTTCGGGTTCGTCACGGACATCGAACAGGAGTCCCTCCCTCCCGGGCTTAACGAAGACGTCATACGCCTGATCTCCGCCAAGAAGGAAGAGCCGGAGTTCATGCTGGAGTGGCGTCTGAAGGCATACCGCCACTGGCTCACAATGAAGGAGCCCACCTGGCAGAACGTGCACTACCCGCCCATCGACTATCAGAGCATCATCTACTACTCAGCGCCCAAGAGCATGTCCGATGGCCCCCAGAGCCTGGAAGATGTGGACCCGGCCCTTCTGGAGACCTATGAAAAGCTGGGCATACCATTGGAGGAGCAGAAGTGGCTGGCGGGCGTGGCAGTGGACGCCGTATTCGACAGCGTGTCGGTGGCCACCACCCACCAGGAGAAGCTGGCCGAGCAGGGTATCATCTTCTGTTCCTTCTCCGAGGCGGCCCGGGAGCATCCGGACCTGGTCAAGAAGTACCTGGGTTCGGTGGTGCCCTATACCGATAACTTCTTCGCCACCCTGAACTCAGCGGTATTCAGCGATGGCTCCTTCTGCTACATCCCCAAGGGCGTGCGCTGCCCCGTGGAGCTGTCCACCTACTTCCGGATAAACGCCAAGGACACTGGCCAGTTCGAGCGGACCCTGATCATCGCCGATGAGGGCAGCTACGTCAGCTACCTGGAGGGCTGCACCGCCCCGATGCGGGACGAAAACCAGCTGCACGCCGCGGTGGTGGAGTTGGTGACCCTGGACAACGCCGAGATCAAGTACGCCACCGTCCAGAACTGGTACCCGGGGGACAAGAACGGCAAGGGCGGCATCTTCAACTTCGTTACCAAGCGAGGCATCGCCAAGGGGGTCAACTCCAAGATATCGTGGACCCAGGTCGAGACGGGCTCGGCCATCACCTGGAAATATCCGGGGGTCATTCTTCAGGGAGACAACTCGGTGGGTGAGTTCTACTCCATCGCCCTAACCAACAACTATCAGCAGGCCGATACCGGGACCAAGATGATCCACCTGGGCAAGAACACGAAGAGCACCATCATCTCCAAGGCCATATCCGCAGGTCACGGAAACAACACCTATCGGGGGCTGGTGCGGGTGATGCCCAAGGCCTCGGGCGCGAGGAACTATACCCAGTGCGACTCCCTGCTCATAGGCGATCAGTGCGGCGCACACACCTTCCCCTACGTGGAGATTAAGAACAGCACAACCACCATGGAGCACGAGGCCACCACATCTAAGATCAACGAAGAGCAGCTTTTCTACTGTCAGCAGAGGGGAATCTCAATGGAAAACGCGATTGCCCTTATCGTCAGCGGCTTCTGTAAAGACGTGGTAAAGAAGCTCCCCTTTGAGTTCGCGGTGGAGGCCAGCCGGCTCCTGGGAGTGAGCCTGGAGGGCGCCACAGGCTAGGCCTGGCTACTCAATGGTAGGAACCTCTTTGCTGGAGATACGAAACCTGCACGCCGGGGTCGGCGATGTCGAGATTCTAAAGGGCATAAACCTGAAGATCCAGGCCGGCGAGGTCCACGCAGTGATGGGCCCCAACGGCTCCGGGAAAAGCACCCTGGCCCGGGTCCTCGCAGGCCACTTTGCCTACACCGTGACCAAGGGCGAGGTGATCTATAAGGGAAGAGACCTCCTTGAACTGCTCCCCGAGGAAAGGGCCAGGGAAGGGGTCTTCATGGCCTTCCAGTACCCCCTGGAGATTCCCGGGGTCAGTAACCAGGAGTTTTTGAAGACGGCCTACAACTCCCTGCGCCAGCACCGGGAACTGCCGGAGCTGGACGCGGTGGAGTTTTATCAGATAGTGAAGGAGAAGCTGAAAATCCTGGAGATGGACCCTAGCCATGTGAGCAGGGCCGTCAACGACGGCTTCTCCGGCGGCGAGAAGAAGCGAAATGAGATCCTTCAGATGGCGGTCCTGGAGCCCGACCTGGCCATCCTGGACGAAACGGACTCGGGGCTGGACATAGATGCGCTGAAGATCGTGTCCCAGGGCATAAACCTCCTCCGCGACCCTTCTAAGTCGATACTCCTCATTACTCATTATCAGCGCATCCTCAACTACATAACGCCGGACTTCGTACACGTGTTGATGGACGG
>JADFJI010000363.1 GCA_022566235.1 Chloroflexota bacterium | reverse complement strand
TATGTCCAGGTGGTCACCCTGGCCGCTCAACTCAGCGCCATACAGGACCAGGAGGGTGGCATAGGCGGCCGTGGCCCCGGCGTGGTAGGAGATGACGTTACCCGCCATCTTTAGAGGCTCCCGCTCGGCGGAGCCGTTTATGTTCATGGAGCCGCCCATGGCGAAGAGGGTCAGGTCGCTGCCCTTGAGGTCTCGATAGGGGCCCGTCTGGCCGAAGTTGGAGATGGAGGTCATCACCAGGTTGGGATGCTCCGCCTCCAGGGTGGCGTAGTCGAAGCCCAGGTCCGCCATGACGCCAGGCCGAAAGCTCTCCACCAGGATGTCGGCCTTCTCCAGCAGCCGCTGAAGGACCCGTTTGCCCGCCTCAGCCTGCAGGTCCAGGGTCACACTGCGCTTGTTGGTGTTGAGGTGAAGGAAGAGGGCGCTCTTCTCAGGATGAGGGTCGTCGCCGTAGAAGGGGCCCATGCGCCGTGTGGGGTCTCCGCCGGAGGGGCGCTCGATCTTGATAACGTCGGCGCCGAAGTCGGCCAGCAGCTTGGTACAGAAGGGGCCGGCCATGTAGTGGGTCAGGTCTACGACCCGAACCCCCTCCAGGGGTCCGCTGGGCATGAGTCCTCCTTGGGGATGTTCTGTGGAGTATGAAGACGGAGGGTATTATCCGCTATCTGGGGGCAGAAAGGGAAGTGGGAAAGGGGGATTGCTCGTGCCCGCGACTCTCGCCTTGACTGGGGCGCTGGGCGAGGCTACCATATCCCATGGGCCGAGGTAGCTCAGTGGTAGAGCACGCGGCTGAAAACCGCGGTGTCGGCAGTTCGACTCTGCCCCTCGGCACGTAAGAGGCGCTGCCCAGGCTGGATGAGGGCGGAAGTGGCTCAGTGGTAGAGCATCACCTTGCCAAGGTGAGGGTCGCGGGTTCGAATCCCGTCTTCCGCTCCATTATCTTTCCTGGGCCTTTATTCGTATCTGAAATCCCCTTTCTCTGACCCTAGCCCACCCGATTTGCCGACATGCTGGGTTGCCTTGAGAGATGGTACTTGATATTGTACAATGCACCCCGGTAGCCCCCTGACATGCCTGTGGACTCCAGGGTGATTGTCGCCTGGTCGGTGTTACCGAAGATTACAAGGAGGCGATGCTATGACCACCAAGTCCCAGATAGACTATGAGGCAGCGACGGTAGATGCCCAGGAGATCATCATATCTTCTGACTCCCACATTATGGAGACCCCGGACTTCTGGGCGATTCGTGTGCCCGAAGAATATCGCGACCGACTTCCCACCTTTGCCCGTAGGGAAGGGGGGAATCAGCCCGGTGGGTACGATCCCGTGGAACGAGTGAAAGAGATGAGGGTGGACGGGGTTAGTGGGGAAGTGCTGTATCCTACACTGGGAATGGGGCTGTTCAACCTGGATGACCCGGCCTTGCAGGAGGTGTGTTTTCGGGTCTCCAACGACTGGATGATCGAGTACTGCCAGGAGGCCCCCGACCGGCTGTGGGGGCAGGCATTGATCCTCCCTTGGGACATCGAAAGTGCGGTCCTGGAGATGGAACGGTGTCGGAAGGCGGGGCTCATAGGAGCCACCACCTGGATCATTCCGCCGGACGGCCTGCCCTTCAAATCCGAGCACTACGAGCGATTCTGGGCAGCGGCCCAGGACTTGGACATGCCGGTCACCATGCACATCAATCAAGGCTTTGGGATGTACGTCGATCGCCGGACCAACGTCATCGACGAGATCGAGGCGATCAGACTCACGTGCCAGGGGCACAAGTTGAACGGGATGAATGCCTTTACGGAAATCATCTGCTCCGGCGTGCTCGAGCGATACCCTCGTCTGAAGGTCATCGTGGCCGAGCTCGAAGTTGGATGGATACCCTTCTTCGTGCAGGACCTCGACCGCCGGTTCATCAAGTCGAAGCTGTATAAGGAAGGCACCGTGCCGTTGTTGCCCAGCGAGTATTTCAACCGACAGTGCTACTCCACGTTCACGTCGGACGAGGTCGGTGGCCACCTCCTCGAGCGCTGGGGGTCCGACAACTTCATGTGGTCGAACGACTACCCACACCCCGGAAGCATCTGGCCGCACTCGGAAGAGGTCATCGATCGCACCCTCGGCCACCTGAACCCCGAGACCATGGCGAAGGTGCTTCGCGAAAATGTGGCCAGGGTCTACGGGAAGCCGATCCCTGAGCTGATGCCCGCTGAGGCTGCTCCTAACATGGAAGCGGTCTGGGGAGAGCGGGCATGGATACAGAGATGACGGGAAACGGCTCATCCCGATCCACGCGGCGATGCAGCACTCACTTGGGGAGGTGAGTTGAAGGGCCGGTGAGCTGGCGGTGGCGAAAGCGGATTGCTAACCGGTTGCGCGCCGAGGGCGGCCCGCTGACCCCGGCCCTGCGCACCGCG
>JADFJI010000362.1 GCA_022566235.1 Chloroflexota bacterium | reverse complement strand
GGACGCATCCTGACCCTGGAAGACATGGTCCACAACGCCGTTCTCATCCCCGAGAGGAAGCATAAGTCGGAGAAAGTGGACCTGGGGGCCAAGGTCACCGTCAAGGAGGAATCGGGAAGGGTCGCCAAATACGTCATCGTGGGAAGCGCCGAGGCTAATCCCAAGGCCGGTCTCATCTCCAACGAAAGCCCGGTGGGCCAGGCCCTCCTGGGCAAAAAAGCGGGGGACTCGGTGGAGGTGAAGACACCTGCCGGAGTGCTCAAGCTGACGGTGAAAACCGTCAAGTAACCTCAATCCCTTCAAGGGGCCCAACGTCGAACACCTCCATGGCCGATAGAGGAGAAGAACTGTACAGGCAGCGCCTGTCGAAGCTCGATAGGCTGCGGGCCCAGGGCATCGATCCTTACCCACCCCGCTTCCACCGCACCCACACAGTAGAAGAGGCACTGGCCCTTTTTACCAGGACCGAGGCCTCGGGCCGCACCTCCAGGCGCCGCGTTACCGTCGCTGGACGGGTTGTAGGCCTTCGGGGAATGGGCAAGGCCTCCTTCGCCGACATTCGGGACGGCACGGGCAAGATACAGCTCTACATCCGCAGCGGTGACCTGCCCCCGGACCAGGCCGCCGTCCTCAGGGAGCTGGACACCGGCGATACCCTGGGGGCCCGGGGCACCCTCTTCAAGACCCGCACCGGCGAGATCACCGTCCGGGCCGAGAGCCTCACCCTCCTCGCCAAGTCCCTCCGACCCCTTCCAGAGAAGTGGCACGGCCTCACCAACATCGAAACTCGGTTCCGCCAGAGGTACCTGGACCTTCTCTCCAACGAGGGAGTAAGGCGCATCTTCACCGCCCGCAGCAAGATGATCTCCTCCATGCGCCGCTTCATGGACTCTCGGGGTTTCGTAGAGGTAGAGACCCCTATGCTCCTCCCCATCGCCGCGGGCGCCATGGCCCGGCCCTTCGTCACCCATCACCAGGCCCTTGACAGGGACCTCTACATGCGTATCGCCACCGAACTCCACCTCAAGCGACTCATCGTCGGCGGCATGGACAAGGTCTACGAGATCGGCAGGATCTTCCGCAACGAAGGGATCGACACCAAGCACAATCCCGAGTTCACCACCATGGAAAGCTACGAGGCCTACGCCGACTACAACGACGTGATGGCCATGGTCGAGGAGATGATGGCCTTCATTGCCCAGGAGGTGATGGAAACCCGGGTGGCGAGCTACGGCAAGCACGCCATCGATTTCACACCGCCCTGGCCCCGGGTCACCGTCCGGGACGCCATACGGGACAAAAGTGGAATAGACATAGGCGACCCCAGATATAGCGACATCGAGGCGCTTCGGGCAGACATCGCCGGCACCGGCCTGAAGGTGGCAGGCCTCAGCCCCGCCCAGCTCTTCGACAAGCTCCTCTCAAACTTCGTCGAGCCCACCATAATCCAGCCCACTTTTCTCATCGACCATCCCGTCGAGATGTCGCCCCTGGCCAAGAGAAAAGTCGATGACCCCCGCTACGTTGAGCGATTCGAGGGCTTCGCAGGGGGCATGGAGATTGCCAACGCCTTCACCGAGCTAAACGACCCCGTGGACCAGCGCCTCCGGTTCGAGGAGCAGGAGCGGTTCCGCCTGGAGTACGGCGACGAGGAGGTGGACCGCCTCGACGAAGATTACCTCCTTGCCATGGAGTACGGCATGCCCCCCACCGGGGGCCTGGGCCTGGGCATCGACCGCCTGGTCATGCTGCTCACCAACCAGCAGTCCATCCGAGAGGTGATCCTCTTCCCCCAGCTCCGCTCCATCGAAAAGCTCCCTCCAGCCGAATGACTGAAGCAATACCCTATCTATAGGGAAAATACGGGGCGGCTTTACCCAGTTTAAGGGGAGTTGAAGGTTAATCTAGGCCCCATCTTCCAAAATCTGTAAGGGAAGGTGCAGGAAACCGTACGGTTTCCTGCAGAGGAGTTTGAGGGGACACCCCTCATATAAGACACTTGTGGGTGGGCTGGGTGGGTAAACCACCTTTAGCCTTCATAAATCATATAAAATACAACCCACATATCATGCCAGACGATAAGGTGAACAAGCCTCTCCGAAGGAGAAAGAGTACCCGGACATCTAAGTTCGGCTCCCCGGGCCGCATAGGCCATGACTCCTCTGTCTTCTATCAAGGTAATCTCTACCAGGGCCTGGGAGAAAAGTCCCGGGCCCCTTATGTCGAGAACCCCATCGACCCCGCCCACCTGGACCACATCTTCTGCAAGAGCAGCGAGTCCATGGAGGAACTCCCCGACAACAGCGTCCACCTGATGGTCACCTCGCCCCCCTACAACGTGGGCAAGGAGTACGACCAGGACCTCTCCCTGGACGACTATCGTGGACTGTTGCGCAGGGTATTTCGGGAGGTATACCGGGTC
>JADFJI010000361.1 GCA_022566235.1 Chloroflexota bacterium | reverse complement strand
CACCTGGGCCCCACGGCTGCCCTGGGTGAGTACTACGACGGGCACCTTATTCCAAGGCCCGAGCCCCGGCCGAGGAGTTCGAAGTGCATGTGGTCCCAGTACCAAAGAGGGTTTTACTTGCGAGGCGACTGGCAACCGCGAACGCAGCGGAGCTTGGCCCTGAAGTCTAAACCCTAACTTGCCAAATGGCCAGATGACGCAATTGCCGTGAGGTGTCACCCTACAAGTTAATCTGAGGCGGTCTTGGGATTAGAACCTGTGGTTGGAGGCCTGAACTGCTAAAATAAAGGTCGCCCTAAAAGTTTTACATATTGTAACCTTAGGTCCACCATCAGGTTTCCCCTAGACCCTTGTGCGGTGTCCCAACACCCGTCATGGAAGAGCGGCAAAGAGAATAAACACAAGATGCATATCAGCCTGACCAGCATGTTTATGCTAGAGAGTGTCCTCGTGGCCGCGGGGGGAATCGTGCTGTTCAACTTCGGCTTCAGCGGTTGGGCAGGCGCGCTCATCGGGGTTTCCTGGGGTTTGGCAATCGTGTGGCCCGTCTACTATATCGTCAAAATGGTCATAGCAAGTCAGGAGCAGCAGCACCGGGATAAAATACAGGAGATAATCCAACGGGCCAAGACGCAAGAGACACCCGACGACCGATAAGTGTCCCCTCCTTGGACTGACATCTCCCGAATCCCCCGCCACAAGGACGTTGCGACGAGGCTATATGATGGCCCGCGAAGCCGGGGAAACGATGCAGTCCGCTGGAATCCATCGGCCGGTCGTTACTCATTTCTGACTAGGCTGTGATCGAGAAAACAGCCGGGAACAAGCAAGTGCTGGTTATGACGGTGTCACGGAGATAGCCCGTCCAGGGAAGTCCTTTGACCTTTGGCCCGATTGAACCGGACCCGTACCAAGGCGGTTAATATCTGAGAGGAGTCAGCCATGAAAATAGGCCTGGAACTGGGAAGCGAGTACCCGGCCAATAGGCCCGTCAGGCCCCTGTTCGAGGGTTTGCTCGAGCAAACCCGCATGGCCCGGGACTACGGATTCGATTGTGTGCTGATAGGTCAGCACTACCTCAGCCACCCTCTCCAGATACTCCAGCCACTGCCCCTTTTGGGCCGCCTTGCCGCCGAGGCTGGCGACATGTGGCTGGGAACAGGTATCCTCCTGCTGCCCCTCCTCCATCCCGTCGACGTGGCCGAGCAGGTCGCCACCCTGGACACCATCTGCAATGGCCGCTTCATCTTCGGCGTGGGCCTTGGCTACGAGGAAGAGGAGTTCCGTGCCTTCGGCATCGACAGACGTGACCGGGTGGCACGGTTCAATGAGTCGTTGGAGATCATCAAGAAACTCTGGACCGAGGATCGCGTAACCTACCATGGAAAGCACTTCTCTTTAGACGATGTGGTGCCGACGGCCCGGCCCATGCAGAAACCACACCCTCCCATATGGATCGCAGCTAACAATCACCCGGCTGTGCGCCGGGCAGCCCGGACGGGCGCCGTCCTGTACGCCAGCCCCCACGCTGTGTTCTCCACCCTGAAGGAGCAGATAGCCATCTACAAAGACGCGCTGTCCGAAACAGAGGCCCCTGCCCCCGGGGACATCGCCGTGATAAAGGACACCTACGTGGCCGAGACCGACGAGGAAGCCTTTGAGTTGTGCCGGCCCTTTCTGGACGGGCGGTACAAAGCATATTCGAAACAGGGCCAGGACAAGGAGCTACCGCCTGGCGACCGGTTCGATATGCCCTTCGAGGAGCTGGCTAAGGACCGCTTCGTAATCGGGAGCCCCGACACCTGCGTCCGGGAGATCAAACGATATCAGGAGCTGGGGTTCAACTACATAATCGTCGAGTGCCAGTGGCCGGGGATGTCTTCCGAGGTGGCTATGAAGAGCCTGCGCCTCCTGGGCGAGGAGGTGCTACCCAGGCTGCGCTAAGCTATAAACCCCTCGCCAGCCTGAGGCCCTTCCCTGCCGCCAGGGAAGTTGCCCACGTGTGACCGCTAATCGGGGATGCAGGCGGTGACCACTATCTCCACAAGCAGCTCGGGGCGGTTCAACATCACCTCCATAGTGGCCCTGGCGGGTTTGTTGGCAGAAAAGTACTTACCATATTCGTCGTTATACTCGTCCAGGTCCTCCCTCTTGGTCAGATAGGTGGTCACCGTGAGCACGTTGTCCAGAGAGGTGCCCGCCGCTTCGAGAACCATCTTGATCCTTTCAATGGTGTAGCGGGTCTGCTCTCGCACGCCAATGCCCAGTTTGCCGGTCACGGGATGCGTTCCTGTCTGTCCTGCGACGAATACCAGATTCCCAAACCTGGTGGCCGGGGATAGGCGGGGATTGGGGCTGGCCATATCGACGTTGATCACCTCTTTTTTAGGCATATCTCCTCCTCCATAATGTGAGGCCGTTTAATGAGTCCTATAAA
>JADFJI010000360.1 GCA_022566235.1 Chloroflexota bacterium | reverse complement strand
GCCGAGGTAGGCAGGCTCAAGCATCACGCCGATTTCAACGTGCACTCCATGAGCTTTACCCCCGAAGAGCTGGCCAAGGCCATCAGGGTAAGGCTACCGGGATTCACCCTGGACTACGATATCGACCCTCTTCGCCAGGCCATCGCCGATTCCTGGCCCGACTCCCTGGACGACTCCATCGCACGACGAGAGTGGGGGTGGAATCCTCACTACGATCTAGACTCCATGGTCGAGGACATGTTTGAAAACCTGCAAAGAAAGCTTTGTGCAGGACGGAGCACATAGCTGTAGTATGAGTTATATATCAGGTTAAGGAGGGGGAGATGAAAGACTATCAGGACTATACCTCTTACTTCAACGGGGAATGGGTACCCTATAGCCAGGTCATGGTCCCACCCCATGACAGGGGATTCGAGGTAGCCGATGTGGTCTTCGACCAGGGCCGCACCTTCAATGGCGTGCCCTTCAGGCTAGAGGACCACATCAGCCGTCTATACCGTTCCCTCAAGTACATGCGTATCGATTCGGGCCTCAGCCCCCAGGAGATGACGGAGATTTGCCAGGAGGCGGTCCAGCGCAACGACCATCGCCGCTCCGAAGTGGGGGATTTCAACATCAACCCCTTCGTCACCAGGGGCCCATCCATCGAGGGCCCGGCTACGGTCTGCGTCATCGTTAAGCCCCTGGCCTTCTACACCTTCGCCAGATTCTACATAGACGGGGCCCACGGGGTCATCGTCAAGACCCGCAGCTACTCCAGCGATATAATGGACCCCAAGGTGAAGCACCACAGCCGCGCCAACTTCGTCCTGGCGGAGCTGGAGGCCCGGGACATAGACCCGGACGGCCTGCCCATCATGCTGGATTTGGGCGGCAACATCACCGAGGGCATCGGGTACAACGTGTTTCTGGTAAAAGACGGCGTCCTGAAGACACCGACCGACCGCAACGTCCTTCAGGGAGTGTCGAGAAAAGTGGTCATCGAGATAGCGGGCAACCTGGGGATTCCCGTGTCAGAGGAGGACCTCCAGCCCTACGACATCTACACCGCCGACGAGGTGTTCTTCAGCAGGACCAGCCCCCGCATAGTACCCCTGAGCAAGGTGGATACTCGCCCCATAGGCGGTCAGTTCCCCGGGCCGATCACTCAGCACCTCCTGGCGGCCCACAGCGAGATGGTGGGAGTGGACATAGTGGACCAGGCTCTGCATTACGCGGGGATCGAGGCCTAACCGGACTGGGTTATCTAACACAGGCGCGCTTTGTTGCCCTGCCAGCTGCCGTCCTCCTATAATCGACAAACTTTGATGCGATGGTAACTTTTTAATGGCACACGGCCCCCTTCCCCTGCTTCCCACCACGGTCATTGGCAGCTACGCCTACCCAAGCTGGCAACTGACTGCCATCGACGAGATCGAGAGGGGAAACTACGGCCAGACCGATATACGGGAGACATATGACGACGCGGTCAACATGGCCATCCTGGACCAGGAGCGGGCCGGGATAGACATCGTCACCGACGGCGAGATGCGCCGCTGGCACTTCGTCCAGAGCTTCTACAAGCGGATGACGGGCATAGTGGCGGACCCGCCCCTGCGCAAGATAGGCGTGTACGGATACGACAGCCCCACCCGCTATCATACGGTAGACAAGGTCACCCTACCCGATGGGCTGGGCATAGTGGATGAGTTCAAATATGCGAGGGCCCACACCAAAAGGCCCATCAAAGTCACCTGCCCAGGGCCCCTGACCCTGGGCATACACATCCGACCGGTACAGGGGTACAAGGACCGGCTGGAGCTTGCCTGGGAGTTCACCGGCGTTATCAATGAGGAGCTGAAGGCCCTGAGGGCCGAGGGCGCCGACTTCATACAGCTCGACGAGCCATCCTTCGCCATCATACCCGGGGCGGTCAGAGACTGGGTGGACCTGTACAACGCCTGTATCGAAGGTGTGGACGCCAAGCACGCCCTGCACATCTGCTTCGGCAATCTGGGCAGCAGGCCCCGGGGCAAGCGCAGCTACGGATGGATGTTTCCAGAGCTGCTGGATGTGAAGGCGGACCAGCTGGTGTTGGAGTTCGCCAACCGGGAAATGCACGAGAAAGACCTGTGGCAGGAGTTCAGCATCGATAAAGAGCTGGGGGCTGGCGTTGTGGACATCAAGTCCTTCTATGTGGAGACCCCGGAGGACGTGGCCGACCGGATACGTCAACTCTTGGAGAGCGTTGCAGTGGAAAAGCTGTACATCAATCCGGACTGTGGCTTCTTTCAGCTTCCCAGGTGGGTGTCCTACCTGAAGCTGGAAGCGCTGGTAGCCGGCACCCGGATAGTAAGGCGAGAGCTGGGAGTAGAAGACTCCTGACTCCTGTCCCCTTCGGCCCCACACTCGGCTGTCCCTGGGGGTTGGGGGCTTCAGCGGGCGGTATCAGCACCATCGCTTAC
>JADFJI010000359.1 GCA_022566235.1 Chloroflexota bacterium | reverse complement strand
CCCAGTTCAGGCACACACCACCCAGGGCCTCTTTCTCTATGATGGCCGTCTTCAGGCCCAGTTGGCCCGCCCGGATCGCGGCCACATAGCCGCCCGGGCCCGAGCCGATCACCACCAAGTCGTAATTCGATTCCATTTCCACCTGCTGGTTATGTTAGCCAAGACAATCGCGGCGCCGTGCGTTCCCGATACCCAGGTTTTATCATAACTCAAGATTATAGCGGTGGCCCTCTATTCATACAATATATCTGATGGGCGTTAGGCCACGCCTGGTTATGTTCACCGGGTCATGTCTGGGCCGACCGCGGCGATACGCTTTGGCGCTAGGCATGAATCGTAGGCGTGGTTCATTGTCGTGAACAGCCGTTTCTGCTACTATTTAGTGGTTTAGACGCGGCGGCCCGCAGTACGGGCCACGCAACCGTCCCAGGCGGGAGGAAGAGACATGAGAGTTGGGCCTTTAGGCATACCTGAACTGGCAATCATCGTTGTCGTCATCCTCTTAATCTTCGGCGCCCGCCGCCTGCCCGAGATTGGCGCTTCCATGGGCAAGGGCATCCGCACCTTCAAGACCGCGCTGATGGGCGAAGAAGAGAAAGAAGAATCAGAGAAACAGACGGCGGCCAGCGGTAAAGACGACAGCAGCACCTAGACCCGAAGTCAGAAAAATACAAAAGGGACCGGAGAATACTCCGGTCCTTTTTTAGTTGAATTCACCAATGCTAAGAAGTTCTAGGGAGTTTCACCCTCCACCCTCCACCTTTTGTGCCTAAGCAATGAAAATCCACTAGTGGAGGGTGACAAAACAACCCTCCACCACTATCCACCACCCTCCACAGCGATTGTGGAAAGTGTGGAGGGTGGTCGTGCCTGGTGTGGAGGGTGGTGGAGAGTCAAAGGTCCACCCTCCACTCCTAGCTCAGGCGTGGTGTGGAGGGTGTGGATAGTGTTTTGCCTAAAACCCCCTGTTAGTCGATCTTTTAGTCGATCTTTCGATCTTTTGAATGACCTGTTTCTGATCTTTGTTTCAACCACGGTCGGCCTCCGCCATCGTGTCCTCGATCTCTTTCGGGTCACGACGCGTGAAGGTGTACATATTCCCTTGTCTGGTTTCCTTCTTCTCAATGGTGAAATAGATGCTGAGCGCCTCTTCTATGGCCATAATTTGCTTGCCCAGGCCGATGGGGTTGTTGATCCTCCACTTGAGCCCCTGGTCCTCTGCCAGCTGCTTGAGCTCCAGGTACAGCTGCTTGGCCAGGATCCCCCTGCCAGAGTTGGTTGCCCCCAGCATCTTCCCCGCAGCGTCCTTTGCTCCCTGGGTGGTCCAGGAGTCCAGCAACAGATACAAAGGGTTCTCTTCGGTGGCGTAGATATGCTGGGCCTGCTTCAGTCCCTCCAGGATCTCTACCGCTTCGTCGCTCATGTAGAGGCTGGCCGCTATCCTCGAGGCCACGTTGCCGAAGTCGGCCAGGCGCATGCCCGGGTCTGCTATCTCGTAATCGGTGACCCCCACCACAGCGTTGAGCATGTGGGAGTAGTCCGACATCAGGTGGTCCCGATTCTCCTGGACCTCTCTGAGTAGATGGTTCTCGGCTTTCCTCTCCTCGATCTTGTCCAGGGTGAAGATAATCAAACGCTCAGCGACATCCTCCCTCCGAAACCGGGGAGTCCTGGCGGTCAGGGCGAGAAAGGCCCGGGCCCTGTACGACACAGACCTGTTCGTGGTGTACAGCTCTTTCTTGGTGACCTGCATCCCTGTGGCACTGGTGGCCAGGGCGTCATCCAGCCAGGGGACCCAGTGATCCACGTTGTCCAGGGCAACGAATGGGCTGTTGGTAACGGCCACCAGGAAATCGTTTTCGCCGTCCCTCTTCACCGTGTCCAGCTCGAACCTGGGCCCGTAGAGCATCCGGCCGACCCGGCGCCACAGGTTGCTCTTGCCCGATCCCGCAGGACCCAGGAGCAGGGCCAGGGGCTTGGTTGGCTGGACCGACTCGAAGGGAATGGCCAGGAGCCACATAATCATTAACACTTGCTGCTGCGCCGGCGTGTGAGGGCTGTCAGAGGCCGTTGAGAAGTTGAGGGATCCCATCAACGTGCGACTGAGTATTCCTTTAGGGGCATCGGGCCGGTAGGTCCACGGCTCCGAGAAGGGGGCCGGCGTGAATAGCACTCCGTCGCTACCGTTGTCTAGCTCGGTGATCTCTTTGCCATCGAGCCTGAGCATCCGGCCGGAGCCGAGGTCGATGTAGAGTCGGTTGGCCTTTTCGTTGGAGAAGGCGAACTGGTTCGTTTTCTCACGAAGCTGGAGTCGCAGCGCCGCATACCTCTCGGTCGCCGTAATCGCGCCGGACCGCACCAGCGCCTCCCCGAACCTGCAGCCCTCCTGCTTCATGAACTGCACCGCACGGTCGAGGTCGGTGTCCGAGATCCGCATCGTCTCGAG
>JADFJI010000358.1 GCA_022566235.1 Chloroflexota bacterium | reverse complement strand
AGGAATGTTGGGTCTGGTAAGTTACATCGATGGTACCACCTCGTCCACGGATTCTCACATTGACCCCTTCGATATCGTTGAGTGCTTTTAAATGATCTGTGATACGCTTCTTCATCATAGTCTCTCTCCCAATATAATTTGAGAATATCATCGCTACTGTACCATAGAGCGAGGAGGTCACCCCATGATCATAGACATCCACAACCACATCTGGACCCGGGACTACATGCCCGAGACCTGGTGGAAGATGTACTCCACCTTCTTCTCCACCTACATCGCCGGCTCGGAGCATTCGGGCACCCCCGAGGAGATCGATAGAGGCCTCTTCGCCAGAAGCTTCGACCCCCAGGGCCTGGACTGTCTCCGGGAGATGGACGAGGCCGGCATCGACAAGGCCGTCATCACCGCCATCGACGGCACCTGCGTCCTGGGCCAGGCCCCCAAGTCCATCGAGGACCAGAACCGGGAGCTGGCCGAGATGGCCAGGAGCCACCCTGATCGCTACATCTTCTTCTGCTCCATCGACCCCCGGGCCGAGGGCTCCCTGGATTTCGTGAATCGGGCCGTGGAGGAGTGGGGGGCCAGGGGGTTCAAGCTCCACCCCAACATGAGCGGCCTCTACCCCTGGCACGAAGCTGCCTACCCCATCTACCAGAGGCTCCAGGCCCTGGGCCTCCCCGTCCTGGTCCACACGGGCCAGATGTTCCATCCCCTGGATCCCAAGTTCAGCGAGCCACAGGAGCTGGACAGAGTCCTGGCCGATTTTCCCGACCTCACCGTCATCGCCGCCCACCTGGGCATCGCCTCCTGGCGAGAGCTGATCCAGGTGGCCCAGAACAGGCCAAACCTGGTTACCGACTTCTCCGCTTTCCAGCACGAGGCCCACGGCAACTACGGCCGCTTCTGCTCCGTCCTGAGGAGGTGCATAGACGGGTTCGGAGCCGATAGGGTCCTGTTCGGGTGCGATGGGCCCGTATGGACCCTCTGGTACACCAGGAAGTGGTGGGTGGACCTGATCAGGGACCTGCCGGAGCGGGGGACCGAGAAGGCCAGCTTCACCCCCGAGGAGGTGGACGCCATGCTCTTCAAAAACGCTGAAAGGATACTGAGCTAAATGCGAAACTCTGTCGCTCCGAGTCAATCGAGGAGTCTGGGGTGGGGCCAATACCCGTTCACCCTGAGCCTGCCTGCACTGAGCTAGTCGATGTGTCTAAGAGCGAGTGGAAGAGCAAAAGGATGTGAAACAATGCAGACCGTCAAAGTCGAGACGTTCCGAAACCTTCAGCAGGTGGTCACTACCACCAACCACTCCCTGCTAGCCGACGAGCCCCCCGACGCCGGCGACGACCTGGGCCCCAATCCCTACGAGTTGCTTCTCTCGGCCCTGGGGACCTGAACCACCATAACCCTCACCCTCTACGCTAAGAGGAAGGGCTGGCCCCTGGACGGGGTCACCGCGGAGCTGAGCCACGAGCGGGTCCACGCCCGGGACTGCGAGGAGTGCGAAGAGAATGACGATACGATGCTGGACGTCATCCGCATCTACGTGGTGCTGAAAGGCGACCTCTCAGACGAGCAGGTGGAGCGCCTGTCCCAGATATCGGAGCGCTGCCCCGTGCACCGTACCCTGCAGGGCGGCCCCAGGATGTTCACCGAGGTGGACCACATAAAGGGCTGAGGCATAACCGGAAACGATGAAAGGACTTATGCCACCTCGGGTCTGTATCGCATCTCCAACCGCACTTGCTGGCTATATACTGTCATGCGGTTCGACTCGGCCCTTGCCGTATTACGGCGCCAGCCGGAACGGCGGGTACTCGTCGGTCATCAGAGCGGCGTACGCCGCAACCCTGATAGTCCACCTGTTGAATCCCAGCACAAGCTCGAAAATGTCCCTGGGGTACCGCCCATTGAAAAGCATCCCCACGGCCCCGAACAGGGCCAGCAGGGTGACCAGACCAGGTCCAGGCTCACCTGGGCCCCCTTGGAGAAGGCTGACCACCAGATAGTGCGGAATGGCCAAGAGCCACCACTTGATCAGTACCAAACCCCGTGAAAGACGCTCGGGGTACTCGACTTCCAGATTCGCCGGGTAGTCCCTGCTGGAGAGGCTAAAGGGCGGGTATCGGTCGGTGGCGAGAGCGCTGTAGCTGTAGTAGCCAACTCGCCAGGTCCACCTCAGCACTCCAACGTTGAAGTCGAAGATCCCCCTGGGGTACCTGCCCGTGAAAAGAATGGCGAACAGAGCTGCTATGGTCAAAACGACGAAGGCAACCCAGAGGAAAGGCAGAACGATCAGGTGCGGAATGACCAGGAGCCACTTGACCAGCCAGAGCCACCGGCCCAGTGCGGGATCCAGCTCTCCTTCAACTGAGACAGGGTAAACGGAATCGGTTGCCATGATGTCCTCCTCTTAGTCCACATAACCTTTGGAAGTTACCTCTGTTCACCACA
>JADFJI010000032.1 GCA_022566235.1 Chloroflexota bacterium | reverse complement strand
CGCCCCGAATTGCCTTTTGTATATTCACGTTTGGCAACTAATTAGTTACCATCGTAATGCCCCCTGGTGCCAGCCACAATAGGGAATACACCACAGTCTCTGGGGGTATTCACGTAGATCAGGTGTTGTGGCAGCTCCATCGAGCCCAGAACGAGGGGCACAGGCCTCTGGCCGCTGAGGGCTGGTATCAGTGCCTAGGGCCTTCGTAGCCAGGGCGAACCCGGTCAGGACGCCGAACTTCACCCAGACAGTAAAAGACATAGGAAGGTTACGTGATAAGAAGAATAGAGGCCCATATAGGGAGGATGCTCATTCCTCCTTCTCTCATTGGGCAACGTCATAGACCACCGGTGTTACTGCCTCTATGAAATGTCGTACCATCTCGACCACTGAATCTTTAAAGGCCTGATCCAAGGCATCACCGGTGCGGCTTTCATCGAGTAAGAGGTTTTGATCGTCATCTGTGAGGGTTCTCTGACTCGAATGCACCTGTCGAGCCGCAAGATTCTCTTTCAGAGCGGTGATTTGTTGCTCGGAAAGCCACTCATCATTTTGTCGTTGTCTCTTAGTCTGTTCTTTCTTGGTGCATCGAAACCGCATAGTGACTTTGTACGGTGCGGACCGTGTTTCTTTAGGAAGCAGGAGCTGGTATCTCATAATTTGGTTGCCCCATGGAGGCGTGGAGTACCATATCTGATAGTAGCGGTTGACGGGGCCGACGCCCGCCCAATGGCTTCTCTTGTCAGGTCTCAACTCCTCTGGTAGAGCACGCAGCGCTGTTGCAGCCACTCCCTTGAAGAAGCGAGTTACATCGTCTTGCCTGGTACCCGGGGTTCGTACACTTCCTACCGACCCCAGGCCTATGATATCAACTCCTGAGACGGGCAACACAATCGAGGCCTGGATGTATAGCGAATCGTGCTCACCATCTCGATAGGGAACCAACTCCACGCAGGATATCATGTCTTCAGTGGCCGCCTTTTGATTCAACCATACGACTGCTGACATCACCTCTGGAGCGAACCTGTGGCTGGCTAGTATTATCCGTTGGTCTCGGTTTAGCTCTGAAAGATCGTCTGCATCGAGGTGTTGCTTTAGCATCTCGGCAGCTTCGCCTTCAGATATCTTGGCATGTGTAGCCAACATCTCGACAATGTCCTCGGGCTTGGCCCGCTGGAAGTAGCTCGCATATTTGATCGCTTGCCAATACGCGTCTGCTCCGGTGTCATCACGCTTCAGTTCGATAACAACGACATTACCGTCCTTGTCCACTGCCACTAAATCTGCTCTCTCTCTCGTTTTATCAAACCCGCTGAATTCTTTTGCGATTACCAGCAGGCCTTCCTCTAGGATGCTCGGATTCGAGGCGACCCATTCTTGAATATCCCTACGCTCCTGGAATCCTAGCTGCGCAAAATCGACTTCCTCGACCCGTCGGGTTACTTTCTTGAACGGGTCGATTCTGAATAGTCTTGGTTCGCTACCCATGACAACTCCCTAGTGTTGAATATGCCCAATGGTCTGCTGTGACCCTGCGCCCTTGCCCCTGGCTATGCAGGGGCCACGTAGAGGCTCCGGTCATGCTTGGTCAGCACCTCGCAGCCCGTCTCCGTGACGGCCCAGGTCTCGCTGAACCCCACGCCCAGGACCCCGGGCACCCGCAGCGGGATAGGAGAGTGGAAGGTCATACCCGGCTCCAGGGGCTCGTCGTTGCCCTCCGCGATGAAGCTGATCATCTCCCTCCAGGTGGGCGGAAAGCCGAGGCCGATGGAGTAGCCGAACATGCCGGTAGTATAAATCTCGTCCCCTATTCCCTTCAGCCCTTTCTTGACATCCGATGCCACGTCGTGCGCGGTACGGCCGGGCTTCGCCACCTGGAAGAGCAGGTCCAGGGCCCCGTTGGAGATTTCAGCCAGCCTGCGTACCGGGTCGGACGGCGAACCCACTATCGCCGTGTGCATGATGCCGCAAGTGTATCGCTGATAGGCCCCTCCGAACTCCAGGATCACCGTGTGCCCTGTCTGGATTGGCGTCCTCTTGAAGCTGGTGTGGACCCATCCCGTCCGATGGGCAGCGGTGACGATGGGCTGACTGCTGAAATACTCGCTCCCTGCGGATACCATAGCCTGAAACGCGGGGCTGGCCACATCGTTCTCGGTCACCCCGGCCTTGATGGCGGCCAGCCCTGCCTCGATCCCTTTGATGCTGATCTTGGCTGCCTGACGCATGTGGTCAAGCTCCGCCGGAGACTTTATCTTACGCGCCGCGATCACCAGGCCCGACGCGTCGACGAACCGGGCCTGGGGAAGGGCCCTCTTGAGCCTCTCGTAGACATCGATGGTCATGCCTGACCGCTTAGTCTCCACGCCAATCCGCCCGCTCTCCAGTCCCTTCTCCTTGAGGATCGCCACCAGCTCGTCTGCCACTGCATCGGCATCCATCCAGTCCATGCCCCTAACATCGTCGAACCACCCGTTCAGGAGAGCGCCGGGAATCTCCAGGGCCATAACCGCAAGGGTGGGATCGCCCTCCCGGGGCAGGACCAGGCAGACCGGAAGGTCCGCGGCGAAGGCCTGGTATCCGCTCAGATAGCAGACGTTGTTGATGAAGCTCACTATCAGGGCATCAAGACCCGCCTCTCCCATGAAGCCCTTGACCTTTGCCGTCCGCTGCTGGTATTCGGCCACGGGGAAGGCCAGCTCCTTGGGGATCGGCTTGCTCAAAAGCTCTGCGAGATAACCTTTGTAGTCCATGGGGCAGCCTCCTTTGCCTCGATTCATCGGGTCGAGTGGGACGAGCTGGGCCTATTCTACACCATCCCATCGCCACCATACCGGCACGCCCGAGCCCACTGTTTGCGACACTTGCCCCTTACCCCAATGACCTCACGTAGAGTAGCTAATGGCTGATAGCATCTGAGGCCGTTCGATAAGCTACTCCAAACTAGGAGTACACCCTTCCCGCATGGGAAGATGAGGGTGTCTCCCCAATCCCTAAACACATTAAAGGGCGGGTGAGAAAGCACCACTAGCCTTTAAAGGCTACACACAGCCCGGGTGTCCCGACGCCGAGTCCCGAGTATCGGGACGAGTCGGGATCGGGGGACAGGGGGTATGGTCGACAGTGTTATCAAACACTCTCTAAAAGATGATAGCCCCGAGGCCTCTCGCCTATCGGGCCAGGCGCCTGAGCCAGCTGCTGACCAGGTCTACGAAGACAACGAGGATTACATACCACGCCAGCAGCACCGTCACATCGGTATAGTGGAAGAAGCTCATGCTGAGGCGGAACTCCCGGCCCAGGCCCCCGGCCCCTACGAACCCTACGACTATGGTGGTTCGAATGATGACCTCCCACCTGTAAAGCAGATAGGTGAGGAACTGGGGCATGACCTGGGGAAGGATGCCATAGAAGAGCACCTTGGAATTACCGGCCCCGGCGGCCTGGAGGGCCCTGGTGGGTTTGGGGTCCAGGTCCTCTACCACCTCGGAGGAGAGTTTGCCCAGGATACCGTAGTTGTGGATCGCCAGGGCCACGGCCCCGGTCAGGATGCCCGGCGACAGGACGAAGATGACCAGAAAGGCCCATATCAACTCCGGCACGGCCCGAGAGAAGATGAACAGTCCGCGCACCAGGATGAAAAGGGGATAGCGGGCCATGGGATGACCGGAGCCCAGCTCCCCGGACGCCACGTTACGGGCCCCCGGCAAGAAGGTCAGAAGGACCGCAACGCCGGCAAAGACCGCGGCCAGAATGCTCATGGCCAGGGTCTTGTAGGCCAGCCTTCCCCCATCGACCCATGCGTCCAGGGTAAGAAAGGCCGGGGTGCCTGCGGAGCCCACGCCCAGCAGCCTGCCGACGAAATCGCTGCCCCGCCTCCAGGTGCTGGGGGAAAACAGGTCGCCGAACCCGGTGCTATCTTGAAGTAGGATGTAGCTCCACGATACCAGCGCCAGCAGTATGACGGCCACAATCGAGCCTTTGACCACGTCGATACGAGGCATCCGGAATGATACCCGATGCCCAAGGTCCTGGGGCCGGATCATGAGACCAGCCTCTTCCTGAGGGCGCTGCTCCACAGGTCAACCAGAATTATTATCCCCACCAGAAAATAGAGGAGGGTCCAGACCTCATCGAAAAATAGGTCGTCCAGGGAAAGCTGGATCTCAAGGCCCAGGCCCCCCAACCCGACGAACCCGAGAACCGCTGCGGCCCGGACCGCGCATTCGAACCGGTAGAAGGTGTAGCTGAGCATGTCGCTCAGGGCCAGGGGAAGCCGTCCGTAGAGAAGGACCTTCCACTCCGAGGCCCCGGAGCTTCTCAGGGCCTTGAGGGGCGCATCTGGCACATCGTTGATGATGTCCGCGTATATGCGTCCCAGGATCCCGCCATAGGTGATGCCCAGGGCGAGGATACCGGCCATGGGCGAGAGGCCTAAGGCGGCGACGAAGAGCAGGGCCCACACCAGCTCGTGGATGGAGCGAATCACCGCCAGAAACAGTCGGGTTGCCACCATTACTACGCGTCGTTGGGCCCCGGGTTTAGTCAATACCCCAGAGGCCACCAACCCCAGGGAAAGACCTATGGGCACGGCTATAGAGATGCCGGCTACAGCGTATGCTATCGTGACCCAGGTCGCCTCCAGGGCCAGCTTCAGGAAGGAGGGTGAAAGCTCGGGGGTAAATAACGACTTGACAAGGGTTACAAGGGAAGAGCCGCCGCCCGAATGAACGATGGGCTCGCTCCAGTTGATGTTGTAGGCGCTCCAGGCCAGTGCCCCCAGGAGCACAAGGGTGATGAACCTGCGGCTCTCAAGAAGCCGGAGAGAGAACGCCATCCCGGTTGCCTTCCAGGTCGTACAGCTCCGTCAGGATATCATCGGTCACTTGGGTTACCGGGAGATCGAAGGCGAGGGTCCCTTTCCGAAGGCCTATTACCCGTGTGAAGTGGGCCCTGACCAGGGGCACCGAGTGGAGGCTCGCCACAAGGGTCTTGCCAGACTCCTCGGCGATCTCCCGAATGAGGCGCACGATGTCTTCCGACCTGGTGGGGTCCAGAGAGGCAACGGGCTCATCGGCCAGGATGACTTGTGAGTCCTGCACCAGCAACCGTGCGATGGCCACTCGTTGCTGCTCTCCTCCCGAGAGGCGAGAGGTCCGCTGGGATATCTTGTCCTCGATGCCGGCCTTTCGCAGCGCCTCGGTGGCCAGGTGCCTCTCCTGTGGCGATATCAGCGAGATCAGGGACCGCCAGAGGCTCCAGTAGCCCAGCCTGCCCGCCAGAACGTTATGGAGCACCGAAAGCCTGGGCACCAGATCGAACTGCTGGTGTATCATGCCCACCAGGCCGGCCTTCTCCCTGCCCGAGGCCATAGAGGCCATGTTACGGCCGTCGATGACCACACGGCCCTGGTCAGGCTGGATGACGCCCCCCAGCATGTGGAGCAGGGTCGTCTTACCGCTGCCGCTCGGCCCGACGATAGCGACCCTCTCTTCCCTTCGAATTTCCAGGGAGAGGGGTGCCAGGGCCACCACGTCAGGGTAGCTCTTGGAGATCCCCTCCAGGCAGTAGATCGGGCCATGCCCGTTTCGGCCAGCGTTCATCTCACTATGTCCAGCGACTCTGCTATATCTCGGATCGTCGCATAGTTGTCGTTGTTCGTCTCTATGAAGCCATCGGTGGAGAAGAGGTCTAGCAGCTCCTGCTGCTCGGGCCCCATGGAAAGAAGCGCCTCCCGCACACGGGCTATAAACCCCTCCCCGAAGGTCTCCTCCACATCGCCCCTGATGGTCCAGTTGTAATCGAAATAGGGGGGTGTGGTCTCCAGGACGCGCACCTTGGTCAGGTCCACCCGGCCCTCGCTTACTGCACTCTCCCACACCGCCTCGTTGAGGGCACCGGCCTGATAGGCGCCGCTCTCCACCAGCTTCCAGGTCTTGTCGTGGGACCCCGAGTAGTTGGGCCCACCTCGGAAGTCATCTTCGGGATCGACACCCGCCTGGAAAAGGAAGTGCCGGGGCATCAGGTGCCCAGAGGTAGAGCTCTCGCTTCCGAAGGTGAAGGTGAGGCCCTTCAAGTCCTCCAAGCTATCCACATCCAGGTCTGCCCGAACGATGAACTTGGAATGGAACTCGGCGTCCCGAGGCCTCTGGGCGATGGCTACCGAGTCGGGGACCGCGATCCGGGCCTGGACTCCTGTAAGGCCCCCGAACCAGCCAAGCTGGATGTCCCCACCCTCAAAGGCGGTGACCACAGGGGAGTAGTCTATGCTGGGCTTAAATTTCACCTCGACTCCTAGTCGCTCCTCCATGTAGTCGGCGAACTTCTGGTAGCGCCGGGCCAGGGTGGAGACGTTCTGATCGGGGATGCCGCTGAAGTAGAGAACATGCGATGACGAATTGTCGCCGTCGCTGCAGGCGGCCAAAACCGCTGCGAGGACTACTAGCAGCAGACCTGTAAATATGGGCCCCTTCTTCAACCATGCCCCTCGTAATATAATGGAACCGTTCTGTCTGGCTTTGGCTTGATTCGAGAAGTTAGCATAAGAAATTACAATTGTCAATATAAGAGCCCTTTATTACTTAGATCATGAACCTGGACCATCTACGTACATATCTGGAGATAGTGAAACGGGGCAGTTTCTCAGAAGCCGCCAGGCACCTTGGGATGACACAGCCTGGGGTCACCCAACAGATCCAGAAGCTGGAGCGAGACCTCGGGGTGCCACTTCTGGACCGCAAGGAGGGTGGGGTCGGCATGACCGGCGCCGGTGAAGAGTTCCACCGGTTCGCCGTTAAAGTATTAGCCGAGAAGCTAACCCTGGAGGACCGGCTTCAGGGGCTGTCCGGCGAGATTAGCGGAAGGCTGGCCTTAGGGGCGAGCACCGTGCCTGGAGAGTACATACTCCCCAGGCTGCTGGCCGATTTCATACGCCTTCACCCCGCAGTGGAGGCCTCGGTACAGGTGGGAGACACCGACACTGTAGCCGATATGCTGATGCGGTCGGAGTGCGACCTTGCCTTTCTGGGAGCCTCCGTAGAGAGGCGAGGCTTTCGCAGAGAGAAGTTCCTGGACGACGAGCTGGTCCTGATCGTGCCCGTGTCCCATCACTTTGCGGGACGAAAGAGCGTTCCTATTGTCGAGCTCGAGGAGGAGAAGCTGATCATCCGTGAGGCTGGTTCCGGCACCATGCAGAGCGTGCATCACCTCCTGCAACATGCGGGCTTCGACAGCCGCCTGTGGCAGCACGCCCCAGTCTTCGGCAGCACCCAGGCCATCGTCTCGGCGGTGGAGGCGGGGCTGGGGGTGGCATTCGTTTCAGCCTTCGCCGCTGAAAAAAGCATCGAGTGCAAACGGATAGCGGCCCTGGGCGTCGAGGGCGTCCCCCTGAAGAGAGAG
This sequence comes from Chloroflexota bacterium, assembly GCA_022566235.1. Taxonomy (GTDB): domain Bacteria; phylum Chloroflexota; class Dehalococcoidia; order Plut-88900; family Plut-88900; genus JACZVB01. The sequence continues at coordinate 4,720 of JADFJI010000032.1, read as the reverse complement.
CTTTACATAACATACCTGGACAAGCACCTGACCAGCAAGCTCCAGCAGGAGTTCCTCTCCTTCGCCCTCCTGTGGGCCACCAGCCAGGCTAGTGCCTAGTATCCTAAATCAGCGTAACGTTTGGCCGAGTGTCATCAGGAGTCCAGTCCCGACCTGTCCCGATACTCGGGACCTGTCGGGATATGATGCGGGTTTCCGCAGTCAGCCACCAGCTAGGCAGAAGTGGGAGGGAAACCAAACAATGCCAATTCAGATACCCGATGGCCCCTCAATCAGTACATATATATAGATGCCCCAGAGAAAGCTCAGGCGATAGCACTTGGCCCAAGAGCTGATACAGAGACTGCTACGAGGTGACAAGCGCGCCCTGGCCCGCGGCATCAGCATCATCGAAAGGGGAGGGGACGAGGCCTCGGAGATACTCAAGGCCATCGGCTCACACATCGGTCGGGCCTTTACCATCGGGATCACGGGGCCCCCCGGCGCAGGCAAGAGCACCCTGGTCGATAAGCTCACCTCCGTGTTGAGGGCCAACCCCCGGGGCCAGGCGGGCGAGCCCCCCTTGGTGAGCATCCTGGCCGCCGATCCCACTAGCCCCTTCACCGGAGGCGCCATCCTGGCGGACCGGGTGAGGATGCAACGCCATTATAAGGACCCGGGTGTCTTCATCCGCAGCATGGCCACCCGGGGTAGCCACGGCGGCCTTCCCAGGACGACCCGCAACGCCGTAAAGCTCCTGGACGCCTACGGCTCGGATGTGATCATAGTGGAGACGGTGGGCGTGGGACAGGCAGAACTAGACATAATGGATGTGGTGGATACGGTGGTCGTGGTCCTCGTCCCCGAGGGCGGAGACTCCATGCAGGCCATGAAGGCAGGCCTGATGGAGATAGCCGACGTTTTCGTGGTGAACAAGGCCGATAGACCCGGGGCGGATGCAATGATGAAAGACATCACGGCCATGCTTAGCTGGGACACCAGGGAGCGGCAGTGGGTTCCGCCGGTGCTATCGTCCCGGGCCCACCAGGGCATCGGCATAGAAGAGTTGTGGGAAGCCATCGAGAAACATCGAAAGGTTTCGGAGGACACGGGCCTGCTGGCAGTTCGGCGTCGAGACCGCCGAAGGCACGAGTTCTTCCGGACCATACGGGAGCAAGCGGAGCAGGAGGCCCAGCGACTCGTCGCAACAGACGCCAGCCTGGCGGCCCTCCTGAAGCAGGTGGAGTCCAACTCCATCGATCCCTACACCGCGGCCCTGATCGCCGTTAAGCAGTTATCGGCACGCCGACGCCCGCGTAAAACGCAGTAATAGCCCCTAGTCAGTGCTCAATCCGCCCCTAATTTCCCTCTGTTGGTTCGCACTATAGTTCTTATGTCCATAACGGTCGCCCAGGTAAGTGTCATATTGACATAAGGGATGCGCATTGGTAAATTGGAAAGCTGCACCTTTAACAGGCTAACGTCTGCGAGAGAGCCCCTGGATCAGCAGGACCCACCCAGCAGCATTCAATCGGCCAGGAGCGTGAACGGTTCGACATCTCGGGGGCGGTATTTGTGGGACCTGGGCGTTGGCCGCATCCCGTATAGATTTGTCCGGTCGGTAAGGCTTAAAATCAGGTCCATTATCTCCCCTCCCTTGACCAGCCCCAGGCCCCCCTCGGCTGCCGGCCTCTCTCCCGCCTCCGACACCCGGTCTTTGCGAACGTGCCGCCCCCGAATCGTGATTGGGCAGGGCTCCCCGGAGTGCTGATCGTTGAAATCTCCAGGCTTCATGTCCTGCCACTGACTGGGGGTGCTGTGGTCTGAGGTGAGAATCGTCAGCAGCTCTGGGTCCTTGCCCAACCCCTCCCAGTAGGCGGCGAAGCCCCGGTCCCAGGCATCCAACGCCTCCTTGGTCTTTATAGGGTCGTTCCAGTGGGAGGTGAAGTCGGGTTCCTTGGTGTGGAGATGTACGAAATCATAGCCCTCGGCAAACAGCTCTTCCGCCTTTTTGAGTCTCAGGCGTAAGTCCTCCTCGGGATCGGTTACCCTGGCCATCGTCACAGCCTTTATGCCCATTTCGCCCACTACTCCGGCAACCACCTCTTCGTCAGGCAGGCTGGCGGCCAGCAAGCCGTATTTTTGAGCGAAGGGCTCCAGCCTGGTGCGTACGCCCGACCACTTGGTTATGAGGAAGTTGATTGGCTCCAGGCCCTGGGCCTCGCGTTGGGCCGAGACGGGGTGTCGCGACATCTTCTCATAGGCCCAGGTCAGGTATCTGTTGAGGGCCACCGAGGTCCGACCGGCAGCCTCTTGGTCTCGGGCCACCTCCAGGGGCTCCACCTTGATAACCGGCAGGTCCAACCCCAGAGGGTCGGAATCGGTAATCTCGGGGCTGGCGCCGCCAGAGATGAACAGGTTTCCATCGCCTTTGCCACAATACTGGTAGCGGAAGGCCAGCCCGTCGGTCTCGTAACGATCGATAGAGGAGGCCAACGCCTCACAAGCCTCCTCTTCTCCCCTTATGAAGCGCTCCAGAAGGCGTAGGGTGCCGTTCTCCGGGGTCACACTTGCGAATCGGGCGGCCAGGACGACATCCTCGTAGTTGGTCTCCAGGCCCCTGGCCACCGCCAGCAGAACACCCCTGTCCGAGAAGTCCTTGGGGTCGTACCCGAACATCACGTGGATGGCTATGGGGCTGCCGACGGGTATTCCGGAGCCGAATACCGTATACAGGCCGTTGATACCGTCTTTGGCCAGGGCGTCCAGGTTAGGGGTATGGGCAGCCTCCAGGGGAGTCAGGCCTCCGAGAGAGGGGGCGGGCCTGTCCCCCAGCCCGTCGGGAATGATCAGCAGAATCTTCATGTTATGTCTACCATATTCGCTATTATGTCTACTATTGTCGGTGTCGTCGTCAGAAATATCGGGTACGTAGCCATCTGATTAGGAGAATAGCCTTATCGATGCCCCTCCTTGATCCGGTAGTACATCCGGGGCTCGGTCCCTTTTACGATGTTCTTGAGTCTGGGAGCGTGTCTTATAAAGACGATGACGCTCAAGATGCCGACGGGAACTACGGAATCGTGAAAGAAGGCCAGACCCAACAGAGGCGCCGCAACGGTCCCTGAAATCTGCCCCATCACCATGAGGCGTGAGACCAGAACAGTGACAAGGAAGACCCCTATCCAGACGGCAGCCAGGGCAGGCTCTAGATACAGGAGCACAGGTGCGGCCGTCGCCAGTCCTTTGCCCCCTTTCAGCTTCAGAAACGCCGAATAGTTGTGCCCGACGACGGCAGTTATCCCGGCCACCGCCATGGGCGTGCCGGAAGCGTAATCGAATGCCAGGGAGACCAGGTATCCCAGGAGAAGGGCCAGGCCCCCTTTACCGACATCGCCCAGGAGAACTATCAGCGTAAGGGTCTTGGAGTTGGTAGACCTCAGGGTGTTCAGGGTGCCCATGTTCCCCGTGCCGTACTCCATCACGTTCTTGCCCGTGAACCTCCTTACCACCACATATGCGGTGGGGAAGGAGCCGATGACATACGACCCCAGGGCAACCAGGACTAATGCTTGAATGCTCGGGTCTTCCATCCTATTCCTTGCACCATCTATAGCACCCCACGATGCTTGTATGGGTCAAGTTATTTTAGCACAGCAGACCATTATTGGCCGTACGCCGTTGTGACCTCGGCCCCGAAGATGCTAACATGATCTTGGATTCGACGCCCGTCCATCGAGGGGACCCAGCGCCGATGGCATTAGCAGGGAAATTAATATCCAGCATATCCCTTCTGCTGGCCTTGGGTATCGCCTGCGGGTCAGACCCCACCCCCACCGCCATCCCGGAGGAGGCAACTCTCACCGCCACTGAGATAATGCGCCTGGCCGCCGAAGGGTTCGAATCGCTACTGTACTTCCACTTTGAGATGACCCATGAAGGCGGTGGTACACCCATAGCCTTGGGCCTGGAGATGGACCAGGTTGAGGGTGACATCGCCGCCCCCGATAGAATGAAAGCCACGATTCAGGCCCAGGTCCGGGGGCTCTTCTTAGAGGTGTCCGCCATAACCATCGGCGACGACACTTATATAACCAACCCTTTCACGGGAGAATACGAGAAGTTGACCAACGGGATAACCGGAGGCGGCTTCTTCGACCCCGCCAAGGGCATCAGCGCCATTATCAGAGAAGCCATCGGCCCCATTCTTCTTCCCGACGATACCTTGGACGGAACGCCTGTATACCACCTGGCAGGGTCTATTCGGTCAGAGGATCTGAAATCCATCTCTCCCGACGCAACCGAGGGCTTTATGCTAGGCGCCGAAATCTGGATCGGCAAAGAAGACTTCCTGCCGCAGGTGGCCGAGAAGCTGGCCGGCCCGGTGGCGCCGGGCCAGTACGCGCAGGCGGCACCTGGGGTGGCCGGCGAGCCGGTGGCCAGGGTCGAGACCATCGACGGCGAGGCGTTCGCGGTGCGCGCCGACGGCACCCGGGTGGCGCTGACCGAGGGCTCGTCCATCTTCCAGGGCGACGTCCTGGAGACCGGCCCGGGCGCCGCGGTCGGGCTCGTCTACGTCGACGGCATGACCATGGGGCTGGACGAGAACACCCGCATGGTCATCGACCAGGTGTTCTACGACCCGGCGGCGAACCAGGGGACGGCGCTGTTCTCGCTGGTCGAGGGCGCGTTCCTGATGTTGAGCGGCGAGATCGCCAAGCTCGGCGAGGACGTGGTGCAG
>JADFJI010000357.1 GCA_022566235.1 Chloroflexota bacterium | reverse complement strand
TTATATCAACGCCCACGGTACGTCGACCCCCCTGAACGACGTCGTGGAAACCAGGGCCATCAAGAGGGTCTTCGGGGAGTCCGCGTATAGTGTCCCCATAAGCTCCACCAAGTCGATGATCGGACACGCGCTGGGAGGGGCGGGGGGGATGGAGGCCGTGGCCTGCGTCAAGACCATCATAGATGGGATGATCCACCCGACCATCAACTACGAGACCGCGGACCCGGACTGCGACCTGGACTACGTCCCCAACGAGGCACGGCGGCAGGAAGTCAGGGCAGTGCTCTCCAACAGCTTTGGGTTCGGGGGGCAGAACGCCTGCCTGGTTTTTAAGGCCTACCAGGATTAGGCTCTCCATCCACGGAGCCCCATTCAAAGCACACTCCCCGGGAGTCGGATGGGCTCTCTGCGGACGGGATAGGAGACGTCGGTTACGTGCTTTCCGGGGGTGTCACCCCACCCTGGCAGTGCTGAGCCGGGGCATCATCACCCCCAGCATTCTCTCCAGGCCCATGGTATGGCTGCACGTATTCCAAGAGGCGAAGAAGTTGCAGTCGCAGTTCAATATGCCGTCATCGAAGCTCACGTTGTGATCTTTGTGACCACCGTGGAAGCTTAACCTGAACTGAGAGAATTTCACCCGCTCAGGCTCTTCTGCATACCTTTTGGCTTTCTCGATTTTGCCGATCAGGCTGGACTGCATGAAACCTCCTTGGCGCGGTAGGAGTAGTCGCTGTTTGACCCATGCTCTCAATCAAATGATGACACAACTATACAACTCAATTTTACAACCGACAGGCCCTCGGGTCAATGAGGACACCCCCTGAACAGGGCCCTTCGGTTGCACTAATGGAGGGGGTTCAACCCCCTCTCTGTCTCCTTCCACTGAGTGAGAGGGAGAGGGAATCGAGCTGATCTCAGGCTTCGCTAGAGACTCTAAATAATGATGGCGCCGAGGTCGGGTCACAGGGGTCGGGTGTTTGCGTTGACTTGGCCCGACACCGTTGTTATATTTCATTCTAATATCCATGGCCCACCAAAGAGCATCCGGAAGAGACGGAGGACCGATGTACGGCCCCAGGTTCAAGGAGTTGCGTCGGGCATATGGGTTCGAGGATGTCGCCATCGTTCCCGGCGAAGTGACCATCAATCCCGATCTGGCCAACACAAGTTTCACTCTTGGGCAGCACACCTTCTCCATACCAGTCCTGGCGTCGGCGATGGATGGAGCAGTGGACCCCGCCTTTGCCATCAAGATGGGCCAACTGGGCGGCCTGGCCGTCCTTAACCTGGAGGGGGTCCACGGTCGGTATGACAATCCCGATGAAGTACTCGACCAGATCGCCCAGGCATCGAAAGAAGAGATCACCCCCCTGTTTCAGAAGATCTATTCGGCCCCAATAAAAGAGGCCGCAATAGGCAGTTGTATCACAAAGATCAAGGATGGCAACGTCGTGTGCGCCGTCTCTGTAACCCCACAGAACACCAAGCGTCTCGCTCCCGTGGCCGTAGAGGCCGGCGCCGACATCCTGGTAGTTCAGTCCACCGTCACCACGGCGAGACACGTATCGAGGAGCTATAAGGGCCTGATATTCTCCGAGTTTTGCCAGCAGATATCGATCCCCGTGGTAGTGGGCAATTCCGTGGGCTACAACACCGCCCTGGAACTGATGGAGACGGGCATAGAGGGGCTGCTGGTAGGCGTGGGGCCCGGCGCCGCCTGCACTAGCCGCGAGGTGCTGGGGATAGGCGTTCCTCAAATATCCGCCACCATCGAGTGCGCTGCGGCCCGGGATGAGTACGCCCGCAGGGCGGGCCGCTACGTGGCTGTGATAACCGATGGTGGCATCAGGACGGGAGGCGACCTGTGCAAGTCCGTGGCCGCAGGGGCCGACGCCGTAATGCTGGGCACTCCCCTGGCCCAGGCATACGAGGCCCCGGGACGCGGGTATAACTGGGGAATGGCCAGTCCCCATCCCACCCTCCCCAGGGGAATCCGTATCGAGGTAGGCACCAAGGGGTCACTGGAACAGATACTGATGGGGCCCAGCTCCGTCACTGATGGGACCCAGAACCTGATAGGCGCGTTGCGCACCGCCATGGGCATATGCGGGGCCCTGACTATAAAGGACATGCATCAGGCGGAGATGATCATCGCCCCGTCTATTAAGACCGAGGGTAAGATCTTTCAGATGCGTCAGTTGCTCAATTAGCCTCTGACTGCGGAAAACCGTGTCATACTGTCTGTCCCGCATTGTGGACGCACTCGTGACCTGTCATCCACTGAACCATCCCCCTGTATCCCCCTTCCTTTTCTGGAAGGGGGATATTTGCATTTTGGGGGACACCCCCAAACCCCCGGCCATTCCGACAGGTCCCGAGTATCGGGACAAGTCAGGACTGGGCTCCCGACGACACTCGACCGAGGGTTACGCTGATTTCAGCTACTAAGTGCCA
>JADFJI010000356.1 GCA_022566235.1 Chloroflexota bacterium | reverse complement strand
GGGTGTCACCACCGAGGCCCTGGGCCAGGATGGCCTTTCCTATGCCCCCATGTCGCCGGAGAAGCTGGACCCGCTTCTTCACTACCTCGCGCCGATCAACGGGCGTCCCCCCGAGGGGGTCCGGTGGAGCTCCGTGAAGGAGTTCCTGGACCTGTTCGATAACCGCACAGCTTGCAACGTGGTCTACTTCGTTCCTCACGCCGCGGTGCGTATCGAGGCCATGGGCTGGGAGGACCGCCTTCCAACGTCCGAAGAGCTTCGGCGTATGCAAGAGCTGGTCCAGCAGGGAATGAGAGACGGGGCCTTCGGGTTCTCCACGGGCCTCACCTACGTACCGGGCGTCTACAGCGACACCAAGGAGCTGGTAGAGCTGTCCCGAGCGGTCAGGCCCTATGGCGGGATCTACGTCACCCACAGCCGCTACGCGCTGGGCGATAGGCTGTTGGACCCCTTCCGAGAGGCCATATCAGTAGGGAAGGAGAGCGGTGTTCCTGTTCAGATCTCCCACTACCACAGTCCCCTGGACGGCATGGGCGAGAAGATGGTGGCCCTGATCGACGAAGGACGAGACCAGGACGTGGACGTGACCTTCGACCAGTATCCGTATCCCGCCGCCAGCACCTTACTCCTCTCCCTGGTGCCCACCTGGGTCCACGCCGGCGGTCCCAAGATGTTCCTAGAGCGGATCGGGACCCGGGAGGTGCGGGAGCAGATCAAGGAGAAGGTCTACCCCCAGTGGGGCGGGGACATGCGGGACTACATCTTCAGCCACCTCGGCTCCGATAAGAACAGAGAGTGGGAGGGAAGATCCCTGGAGGACATGGCCAGGGCACAGGACAAGAGCATGGTGGACACCATCTGCGATCTCCTGGTAGAGGAGAACCTGGACGTGGCCTTCGTCGCCAAGACCGGAAACCCCGATAACATCCGCACCATCCTGGGGCATCCGGCCCAGATGGTGGGGAGCGACGGCCTGCTCACCGGGGAGATGCCCAACCCCCGTTCCTACGGCACCTTTCCCTTCCTCCTGGGCCAGCTCGTCAGGGAGGAGAAGGCGATCCGCCTTGAGGATGCGGTGCGTAAGATGACCTCCATTCCGGCCCAGCGCCTGGGGTTGAAGGACCGGGGCATACTGCGGGATGGGATGAAGGCCGACCTGGTGGTATTCAACCCCGAAACGGTCAGGGCTACGGCTACCTTCGAGGACCCGAAGCGGTTGCCCGTCGGAATCGACTACGTTCTGGTCAACGGGCAGCTGGTCGTCGATGGTGGCAAGCATACGGGAAGCCTCCCGGGTCGGGCCCTGCGCCACTCCTAGCGGTTAGTCCTATAAAAAACCTTAATTTTCGTCACCCTGAGAGAATCGAAGGGTCTAGATTCTTCGTCCCGATACAACCGGGACTCAGAATGACACAATATTTTCGGGCCCTGCGCCACGCCTAACTGCCCGCTCCCCGGGCCCTTGACGAAGGCCGATGGGAGCTATACTTTACCACCAACGGGCGGTTACGATACCTCAGCGTGTGAAGGGGGTCGGCCATGAGAGACTTGCACATCGATCTCGAGCGGTTCCAAGAGGAGGGCTACCTGGTGGTCCAGGGACTGCTGGACCCGGAAGAAGACCTTAGACCCATAAGAGACGAATACGCCGCTCTGCTGGACAGGCTGGCCCGCAAGTGGTACGAGGAGGGTAGGCTGTCCAGCGCCTACGAGGACCTGCCTTTCGAGCCCCGCCTCATAAAAGTCTCCTCTGAGACCCGAGGGGAGTACTACTCCTATATCGACATCTCCTTTACTCAGACGGATGTCAGCGACCAGATGCCCATGCACCACGGGCCCGCGGTGTTCCATCTTCTGAGGAATGCCCGTTTGCTGGACGCGGTGGAGCAGTTCATCGGTCCCGAGATATACTCCAATCCGGTACAACACGTACGCATCAAGCCGCCGGAGTCGACTCTACCCGAGGAGATGCACGGCGACTCCCATGTCGGAGTTACGGCCTGGCATCAAGACCAGGGTGTCGTCACCGAGGAGGCGGACCAGTCCGAGATCCTCACGGTCTGGCTACCTGTCCTCGATGCCCCCGAGGAGAAGGGCTGCCTGGCAGTAGTGCCGGGAAGCCACAAGAGAGGCCTGATCTCCCACTGCCCTCCAACCGCGCAGTTAAAGCACGTTTACCTTCGCGACGAGCTGTTGGGCCTCAACAGGGTGCCGGTGCCTATGAAGGCCGGCGATGCGCTGTTCATGGACAAGATGACCATGCACGGGTCACTGCCCAACCTCAGCGACGGCATCCGATGGAGCCTGGACCTGCGCTACAACCCGATAGGACAGGCCACGGGCCGGCCCTGGTTCCCGGGTTTCGTGGCCCGGAGCCGGGCCCACCCGGAGCAGGCCCTGGCCGACCCCGAGGAATGGGGCAGGCTGTGGGACGAGGCCGGCGTGGAGCTGATGAAGGGCCCGC